>JAZUJG010000381.1:0-1832 GCA_045642645.1 Acutalibacteraceae bacterium
AAGCGTTGCAAGCACGCCCGTAATTGCCGAAAAATGCTCTTTTGCTTTGAGCCACTGGTCAACGAACACTGTTATGAAAAGCGCGGTAAGCGCAAAATCCATACCCTCGGCATTGAATTTGACCGCACTGCCGAGCACCGCGCCGAGTACCGTACCGGCAACCCAGTAAAAATGGTCAAATGCGGAAACAAGCAAAAAGTAATCCGCGCCCTTGTCGGAGCTGCACACAAGCGAATATGTTTCATCGGTAAGCGAAAATATAAGGTACGGCTTTTTTATACCGCAATTTTTATATTTTTCAAGCATCGAAACCCCGTAAAACAGATGCCGCGCATTTACCGCGAGCGTGGTGAGCGCCACCGTAATAAGCGATGCACCGCCGGTTAAAAGACCGACCGCGGCATACTGCATAGAGCCGGCATAAATAAACACACTCATAACGGCGGGCAAAATAATGCCGTAGCCGTTTGCATTCATTATTACGCCGAAGCCCATACCGAGCACAAGGTAACCCGTAAGCACCGGCACGGTATCCCTGAATGCCGTTTTCACAAAACCCTTTTCCACAAAAAACTCCTTATTTCAACAGACCTATAATGAACAGATGCGCGGGGTAATAAACGTAAAACGCCCACTTCATAAATTTACTTAATTTCGGATTTTTACTGCGCCTGCCGCCGTAAAGCGCAAGAAGCGGCAGCGAAAGCAGCATACCGAACTGCAGAAAGCCGTAGAAACGGTCTGCCGTAATAATAAAGAACACCGCCCAAAGCGCCGTGAGCACCGCAAGCAAAAACGCCTGAAGCCGAAACCTGCCGCGGAAAAGCCCGAAGCAAAGCACCGCAAATGAAGCAATGCAGCCCCAATCGGCACACATACTTATAACGCCTGTTATCATAATCAGCGCCGCACGCAATACGGGGCTGTTTATTTTTTCGCTTTTTGCAATGCAGAGCATAACCAGCCCCGAAAGCAGTGCGAATATTATGCTCGTCTGATTTAAAAAGCCGTTTCCGAAAGGCACATAATCGGCAAGGCTTGCCGCACCGCCGTAGAATTTATATGCAAAGTGCGAAACACAGGCAAGCGCACCGAGCCGCAGAGCGTACCTTTTAACGCTGCGCGTGTGGTAAAAGCCCTCGGCAATAAAGTAACACATAACGGGGCAGGTAATTCTGCCCAAAATGTGCAGTGCCACCGCAAGCGGCTTATGCGAGTAACCGGGGAACGCCGCCCACGCAATATGGTCGCCCGTCATACATATTACCGCAATCAGCTTTATTAAATCCGAGGATGCGAATTTAATGCTTTTGTTCATTTGACGGCCGCTTTGCCTTCGCCCGCCCAGAGCATACCGCGCTCGGTAATAAGCGCCGCTTCGGGTGTGTTTTCAAAAACATCGGCGTGGTGACCTACGGAAATATAAAACACTCTGCCCCTGCCCCAGTATTTAGTCCAGACGGCAGGCACCGTAACGGTTTTGTCCGCGCCGTTTACATTGTGCAGTACAAAATCGGTGGTGGCAAGTACCTCGATCGCCGGGTCAACGTGCATATAATACTGTTCGCTGCAAACCTTAAAGCTATTTATACCCGCAACGATGGGGTCATTGCTGCAAATATCAACGGTGTAATTCACGCCGTCGCCGCCGGGGTGGCTCACCCACTGACCGCCCGTCATAAACTGCCAATCGGTGTTATTGCGGAATGCGTCGCACATACCGCCGTGGCAGCCTGCAAGACCTGTGCCGTTTTCCACCGCTTTAAGCACATTTTTTTCACATTCATCGGGGAGTTCGCCCATGGTCCAGCACGGCACCAAAAGGTCAAAGC
>JAZUJG010000382.1:0-2760 GCA_045642645.1 Acutalibacteraceae bacterium
GATTTGAAGCTTTTGCAGCCCGACAAGCCCCTTATGTGCGGCGAGCACTGGTGCGGCTGGTTTGATCAGTGGGGCGCGCCGCATCATACCGATAATGCCCGTGAAACACTCGGCAGGAGCCTTGACGGTTTCTTTAAGGACGATGCGAACTTTAACCTTTATATGTTCCACGGCGGCACGAATTTCGGCTTTACCTCAGGCGCGAATTATTACGATAAATACTGCCCCACGGTAACAAGCTACGATTACGGCGCACCGCTTAACGAATACGGCGGATACACCGAAAAATATGATATTCTGCGCGAAAAAATGGCGAAAAAGCTCGGTAAAAAGCTGCCTGAAAAAGAGCCGGATGTGAAGACGCAGGCTATCGGCAAAGTCAGGCTCACCGAGGCGGCGGCTCTGCGCGACTGCTATAAAAAATTCGCGGTGAAGCATCATTCCGACACGGCTCGCCCGATGGAGTATTATTCGCAGAATCACGGCGCAATCCTTTACCGCACCGTAATTAAAGGGAATTACGGCGATACGACTCTCACGGGTATGGGCGTTCACGACTTTGCTTATGTGTGGCTCAACGGCGAATTTGCCGGCAGCTACGACAGAACAAAGCTCAAAGGCAAGGCGAAATATGAGGAAAGCTTCACGCTTCCCGTAAAAGCCTTTGACGGCGAGCTGACCGTTGAAATCCTCGTTTACGCGCTCGGCAGAATCAATTTTGACAAGCGCATTTACGACCGCAAGGGACTTTACAATGTATATATCGGCGGTCAGTTCGTGGCGGACTGGGATGTTTACTCCATGGAGCTTGAAGCGCCGCCCGCAATAAAATACGGCAGCAAATGCGGCGAATACCCCTGCTTTATGCGCGGCACATTCAAAGCCGAAGAAAAGCTCGACTGCTTTGTTGATATGCGCGGCTTTAAGAACTGCGTTGTGTATGTAAACGGCATCAACCTCGGCAGAATACTCGGCAGAGGTCCGCAGTGCGCGTTGTATCTGCCCGGCGTTTACCTTAAAGATGAAAACGAAATAGTTGTTCTTGAATTTGAAAAAGCGGGTAAAAAGGAAATTACGATTACCGACAAGCCCATCTATAAATAATTACGGGAGGAAAATTTATGGTAGCTGAACTTATTCAGAAGGGTAAGGATACCGTTGCCGATGTGCGAATGTACTGGAATCAGCCGCGCCCCGGCGAATATGTGCCTTACCGCGAAATAGTGATGCTCTCGGTCGGCTGGATGGCACTGCTTATGTCCATTCAGTGGGGCATCGGCTTCGGCGTAGGTAACTGGTTTACGGGTATGATACTCGAAATGAACAACAAAGAGCTGCTCATTATGGGTTATGTGTGCACGGCGGTCGGCTATGTTCTTACGCCGCTCAATGCCTGGATAATCGACAACCTGCGCTCCAAGGACGGCAAATACAGAGTTTACATAAAGCTCGCAATTCCGTCGCTTATCGCCACGGTCGTTTCGCTGTGGCTGCCTTACGAGCAGATACGCGACGGCGGCAGATTCGGCAGATATTTTATGATAATTCTGCTGTTCCTTGTCGGTCAGATTCAGGGTTATATTCAGGGCTGGGTAAATACCGGCGTTACAAACCTTGTGCACGTCATTACCCCCAATACGCAGGAGCGCACCAAGATTATGGCAATAACGAGTATTATTTACTCCATAGGTTATTCCATAAACAATGTGTATTACCCCGTAATGGTTGACCTTGTAAGCCACGGCGACAAGTACAATATGACTTATGTAAGGGCAACCTATACCCCCGTTGCATTCCTTATGCCGCTTGTGCTGCTTGCATACTTCGGCACAAAGGAAAGGCTCGTTATCCCCAAGAGCAGAATTACCAAGATGAGCTTTTCAAGCTCGCTTCGTGCGGTTGCCGGCAACAAGATTTTCTGGATAAAGTGCGCAGACGGCTGGAACAACTTCCTTGAAGACGCCAAGGGCAATATCTGGGACTGGATGGTTTACCGTGCTCATATTATGAAGAGCAGCACCTACGGTTTCCTCAATACCATTTCATATAACGCGAATTTCTGGGGAATGTTGTTCTCCCCGTGGTTTATCAAAAAATTCGGCAAGAAGAAAATCAAGATTTTCAAGAATATCATTCAGATTTTCCTCATCGCTTCATATTTCCTGTTCTACAAGAGTCCGCTTGCGGGCGTTGGCTTCTTCATAGTCTACACGCTCGACAGATTCGTGGATACCTATAATGTTATAGACAGCGCCATTGAGTCCGATATGCGCGACAATCAGCAGTACCTTATCGGTGAACGAATAGACGGCTCGTTCGGCTTCGTTTCATCATACGCGGGCGGCGTTATAGGCGCGTTTACGGGGCTTTTCATACCGTGGGTATATAACAAAAAGGGTTTTGACGGCAACGATTACTCCGTACTTGATGTATACACCGATTACGACGAAAATCTGCCGCTTTCAAAGCAGAAGAAAAACCCGAACTGCGTGCTGTTCGACCTTATGGATACACTGCTTAAAATATCCATAGTCGGCGCGGCGATTGACGTGCTGCCGTGGTTTGCTTACGATATTTCAGAAACCGGTCAGAAATCTATGATAAGGGTAATAAGAGTCCGCACCATAGTTGAGGATAAGGGCTCCGACGAAATGGAGGATTCCGCCTATATCGAGGGCTGCGAGGCGGTTATGAAGGCTCGCGAGTACGACGGTAAGGAGAAAATCGCCGTTCCCGACAAAACCGAGCTTAAAGCCGCAA
>JAZUJG010000383.1:0-7669 GCA_045642645.1 Acutalibacteraceae bacterium
GGTTTTCTGCGCTTTTGGCGGTGCATTTGGTTGGGTTGCTGCGCAGCTTTTGCAGGTGTTCATAAAACATTATGCGCTTGACTGTAAATTCAAGCCCTTGCATATTCTTTCGGAAAAGAACGGCGCAGAATCCTGGAAAGCTATGGAATGCACACTCGGCGCTTTCGGCGGCTTGTTTGCCGCGCTCGGCTTTATTATCGGTTACGGTGATTTCTATGAGCTGACAATATCACTCGAGAAAAACGGCGGTATCTTTACCGTTTCAAAGAGTTTATCGAGCATTTTGCTCATTGTGTGGCTGGTATTGATTGCGGTTGATTTGATTCATTTCTTTATAAAATCCCCGAAGGATGAAGAAGAATTAAAGCGCAATCTTCTTAACGGCAAAATCAATCAAATTCAATACGAAGAAGCGGTTGCCAACGGAATGAAACACTCAAAAGCGTTTAACATATACCAAACCGCAACAGAAGGTGTCGAATCCTCTATTTATGCCGCAATACCATTTTTGCTCATTTGTTTAGGTGGCTTAAAGGCGGCGTCATTGAGTTCGTTTTTCCTTATAGCTTTTGTTGTAATTCAAGAGGTTGCGCTTGAAAAAGAGCCTTACCCCAAGGCAGCACTGACGTTAAAAATTATTTATATGTTTATCGCTGCCGGCATATTTACGGTGAATATGTTTTTTGAGCCGAATGTTACTGCCGCATTCATTCTTTATAGCGTATTTTACGAACTCACGGCTTTATACTTTATCATACCGAGATTAATAAATGTTATTGTTGAGAAAATGGTTGATGAAGGCGAAAAGAAAATCAAGGGAACAGCGGTGTTTAAATCAATTATTAAGAACAAAGGGTTTATGTCTGTACACGCCTATTTTATTTTTTGCATAATTATCAGCGCGATAATACTATTTAAATAAAGGAGTCCGATTTGCACCGAACTCCCTCACAATTATTCAAATATCTCTTTTAATTTTTGTAAGTCGCGTATTGCTTCTTCGGCTGTACCGTTTTCGGTAAATTCAAGCAGTACACAGCCGTTGAATCCGAGCGTGTTTAACCAATCAGCAATTTTATTTATATAATTTTCATCGATATGACATTCTCCTTGAAATTTGATAAGTTCCGAGAATGATATGTGGACATCATGAATATACGGAAATGTTTTAAATAACTTCGCCTCATCCCCCGCCACATCGCAATACCAAGACTGATAATATGTTTTAAAATTTTCTTTATTTACATCAATTAAAAATCTCAATGCGGATTCGGTAGTGTCGTTATATGTATTCGGGTGGCATTCGTTGCTAATAATCAATCCGTATTCTTTGGCTGTATCTGCCATAATCCGTGCATCTTCAAGAATTTCTTTATAATCCTCGTCAGAGGTATCTGCACTTCCTTTTGTTCCGAGCCATGTTCTTATACTCTCTGCACCCAAACGCTCGGCAATCAGGCAGATTTTACGCCATTCAGCGTGATTTTTAATGCCGACACGGTAATAGGTTGCATAAGAATTGATTTTTATGTTTTTTTCATTGCACAATTTTGCGGCAAGAACTGCATCATCAGGGGTTATTATATGAACATCAGAACCCCATTCAATTGCTTCGGCTCCTCCCCTTAAAGCTATTTGTACAACTTCTTCCACGGTATATTTTCTTAATGTGGTACTTGTTATGCCGACCATATAATCACCTTATTGCTTGACTTTTTTCTATAATACTTTATTTTTGGCAACAATACAATCCATAAATTTTATATTTCTATATTTTAAAGACGGTGAGTTACTTATATGAATAATCCGGAATATTTATTGCAAATCATAAAAAATGAATTCTTGTGTCAGAATATTACTTTCACCGACTGTAATGATGACGAATTGAGTAATGTTTACGATTTGGCAAAATCGCATGATCTGTCGCACATTTTACTCCCGTATTTTAAAAAATACGGATTCAAGACAACTAATGAAGACTTGGCTAAAAAAATTAAATCTTCATACAATATGGCAGTATTTCGCGATGTTAAAAGAGAATATGTGAAAAACGAAGCTTTTAATATATTCAACAATGCCGGTATTAAGTTTGTCCCGCTTAAGGGTGCTGTTATTTCACAATTATATCCGCAGAGTTGGATGCGCACAAGCTGCGATATCGATATACTTGTTAATGAGTCTGATATCGAAAAAGCACTTGATGTTCTGTCTGAAAACGGTTTTGAAACGAACCGCGAAAGAAGTTACCACGATGTATCTTTGTATAAAGACGGCACGCATATTGAATTGCATTATAATATTTGCGAGAATTTGCCGCGGATCGATTCTGTTCTGCTGAAAGTGTGGGAATTCTGCCGTCAAACCGATAATTACGAATATCAGGAAAGTCCTGAATTTTTGTTGTTTCATCATATTGCACACATGTGTTACCATTTTGTTTTCGGCGGATGCGGTATTAAGCCGTTTATAGACTTATTTTTGTTAAAAACAAAGGTTGAATATTCGGAAGCGGGGCTTAAAGAACTGCTTGAACAGAGTGATCTTGTTCAGTTTTATGACAAGGTTTGCGAATTGATGAATGTTTGGTTTGCTGATGCCGAACACAATTCGGTAACGCTGAAAATGGAAGCATATATTTTAAACGGCGGTGTATTTGGAAATTTAGAAAACAACAGTATAATGATGAGTGCTTACCGCGACAGTAAAATCAAGAACTTTTTTGCCATCGTTTTCCCGTCATACGAGACAATGTGCAATACTTACCCCGTTTTGCGTAAACATAAGTATTTGCTTTTGTTTTACTATATAAAACGAATAATTAAAAAACTGACTAAAAACGGCGACAGAGTTGTCGGAAGAATGGCAAATCTCGCTTCACAAGACAATGAAACCATAAATACTGCCTCAGAGCTACTTAATGAACTTGGGCTGAAAGAATAAAGGAGTTATTATGAATAAGGATTTTTGTTTAAGACAAATTCATTTGGATTTTCACACCTCGCCTCTTATTCCCGGTGTCGGCGAAAGATTTAATAAAGATGAGTGGCAGCAGACTTTAAAGCTCGGTCATGTTGATTCCATTACCGTATTTGCAAAATGCCACCACGGTTATTCATATTTTCCGTCTGAAGTAAACGAGATGCACCCAACATTGAAATTTGACCTTTTGGGCGCTCAGCTTGAAGCATGCAAAGAAATCGGTGTGCGCGCACCCGTGTATATTTCTGCCGGTCTTGATGAAAAGGATGCCGTTTCACATCCTGAGTGGATTGCAAGAAATAAAGAGAACTATGAATCGGAGCCCGATTTTTCCCACCCCGGTTATCACCGCATTTGTCTGAACACACCTTACCTTGATAAGCTTCTTGCCGAAATAGAAGAAGTTATGGTGCGTTATAACCCCTGCGAAATATTCCTTGATATTCTCGACGAGCATATTTGTCTTTGTGATTACTGCAGAGCCGATATGGAAAAACTCGGTCTTGATTGGCACGATGATAATGACTTAAAGAGTTTCGGCAAACAGGTTTATAAGAATTACCGCGATAAAGTTGCTGAGGTGATTTGGAAACACAACCCCGACTGTTCAATTTTCCACAACTCCGGCCATGTTTATAAAGGCAGACCTGACCTTATTGATACCGTTTCGCACCTTGAGCTTGAAAGTCTGCCCACAGGCGGCTGGGGGTATGATCATTTTCCCCTTTCTGCTTCTTATGTAAGAACAATTCGCGAAGATTACCTTGGTATGACGGGTAAATTCCATAAATCGTGGGGCGAATTCGGAGGATTTAAACATCCTAACGCATTAAGATATGAAACGGCACTTTCACTTGCTTTCGGCGCAGGGTGCTCAATCGGTGACCAGATGCATCCCAACGGTCAGCTTAATAAATCAACTTACGGACTTATCGGCAAAGCTTATGCAGAGGTTGAAGCCAAAGAACCGTGGTGCAAAGGCGCCCAAGCAATTACGGAAATTGCCGTACTTTCCGCAGAATCTGTTTATAAACAGCGATTTGGCGAATGCGGAAACGCAGATGTTGGCGCAAACCGCATTTTGCTCGAAAAGAACAGACTTTATAACTTTATAGATTCAAGCGAAGATTTCAATAAATACAAATTGCTTATTTTACCCGATGTAATCAAGGTTGATACTGAGTTAAAGGCTAAAATTGATGATTATCTTTCAAAAGGCGGTAAATTGCTTTTAAGCGGTGTGTCCGGGACGGATGATAACGGTCAATTTGTATTTGACACGGGTGCTGAATTTATTGGGGATAATAACTTCAGACCCACATATTACATTCCTGCTTTTGAAACTGTAAATGGAACGACAGAGTATCTTATGCGTGCGTGCTCATTCCGATTCAACAATAAAGATGCCGAGGTTTTGGCGTATGGTCAAAATCCGTATTTCAACCGCACGGCAGAGCATTTTTGCTCGCACCAACATGCACCGAATGACGATTCATTGACCTATCCCGCAGTAATAAAAAAAGGCAATATCGCTTATATCGGTTGGAATATTTTTAACGGTTACGCTGAAAACGGCGATTTCCACATAAAAGAGCTTGCAGATTATGTTATAAGAGCACTGATGAATGATGATTTTATTATTGTTTCATCAATGCCCGATCGCGGTGTTACTACTCTTTTGGAGCAAAATAAGAGAAAAATAGTACATCTTCTTTTTGCACACACAACAAAGCGCGGCTCCGATACAGAAATAATTGAGGATGTTGTTCCCCTTTACAATGTAAATATTAAAGTAAAAGCCGATAAACCCCAAAAAGTCATTCTTGTACCGCAGAATGTTGAAATACCGTTTGAATTTAACGGCGGTAGGGTTTCGTTTACAGTGCCCGAAGTCAATATACACCAGATGATTTCTCTTGAATAAGGTGAAACTATGAATTTACAAGAGTTTATAAAAAAAAGTCCGACACAGTTTCACGCTGCATCGACTGTTTCTGAAATACTGTCAGACAACGGTTTTACAGAACTGTGCGAAAACGAAAATTGGTCGATAACCAACGGTGGCAAATATTTTGCAGTTCGTAACGGTTCTTCTGTCATCGCTTTTACGGTTCCTACTGATATACCCAAGCGCTTTATGCTCAGCGCTTCGCACAGTGACAGCCCGTGTTTTAAAATTAAAGAGAATGGGCTTGTCGCTGTTGGAGAATATCAAAAACTTGCGACCGAGCGATACGGCGGTACGCTTAATTCCACCTGGCTTGACAGACCATTAGGTATTGCCGGCAGAATTACCGTAAAAACCGATAATGGCATTGAAATCAAAACAGTCGATTTCAAAAAGCCGTGCGCCGTGATTCCCAATGTTGCGCCCCACCTTCTCAAAAACTCAAATGACGGCATTAAATACAATCCGGCTGTTGACCTTGTGGCATTTTACGCTGCGGATAAGAATCACAGCTTTTACGATGATTTAGCGGAAATTGCCCAAGTTAATAAGGAAAACATACTTTCAACTGATGTTCAGTTATATCTTTACGAGGATGCAGTTGAATACAACGACTTGATTTCCGCACCGCGTCTTGATGACTTACAGTGTGTTTTCGCAACACTCGAGGCCTTTATCAACTCACATATAAGCGACGAAAACATAAATATGCTTTGCGTGTTCGATAACGAGGAAGTCGGCAGTTCAACCAAACAGGGTGCAGATTCTACATTTCTCACCGATACACTTGCAAGAGTGTGTGATAATCTCGGAATAAATGAGGAACAGAAATGTATTTTAGCGGCTCAAAGTCTAATGCTTTCATGCGATAATGCACACGCGCTGCATCCGAATCAAACCTCACTTTCCGATAGCAACAATGCACCGGTTATCAATGGCGGTGTGGTTATAAAATATAATGCCAACCAAAAATACACAAGCGATGCGGTATCTTCCGGCATATTTAAAGTTATTTGCGAAAAAGCCGGTGTGCCGGTACAAACTTATGCAAACCGTGCTGATTTACCGGGCGGCTCTACACTCGGCAATATTTCAAACACGAAATTTTCGCTTAATACAGTTGATATAGGCATAGCGCAGCTTGCCATGCACTCCGCTTTTGAAACAGCCGGTATAAAGGATACTGAATATTTTACGAAAGCGGTTTCGCAGTTTTACAACACAAAAATTACCGTTAACGGTAATAATATAATCATAAATTAAAATGAGGTAAGAAAATGAAGAAAATTAAAGTAGGTATAGCCGGCGTGCGCGGTATGTCAAGCGTTATGGGGCTTAAGGATATTGAAGATGTCGAAATCGCCGCAGTTTGCGATTTGGATGAGGAACACCTTAATAAAATCGGTGACGAAGTTGGTGTTGAAAAACGTTACAGAATTTTTGACGATATGCTCGAAAGCGACATTGATGCCGTCATTATAGCAACACCTATGCAGTGCCATGTACCGCAGGCTATTGCAGCTATGGAAGCCGGTAAACACGTAATGTGCGAGGTTACGGCAGGCGTAAGTATGGATGAGCTTTTCTGGCTGTGCGAAACGGTTGAAAAATACAACAAAATCTATATGTATGCCGAAAACTACATATATGACCCGCGTGTACAGCTTATAAAAAATATGGTCAAAGAAGGCGTATTCGGCGAGCCTTATTATGCCGAGGGTATGTACCTGCATAATATCGGTGATTTGTTCGTGTACCCCAACGGTAAGACCTCTTGGCGTTCGTTCTGGCAGTGCGGTAAGCGTGGCAATTTCTATCCCACCCACAGCGTAGGTCCTGTAATGCAGTGGTTCCCCGGCGACAGAATAACCGAAATCTCAACATTTTCGCCCGGCATATATAATGATTTGGGTTTACGCCAGGATAGCGGTACAACCACTATGTGCCGCACCGAAAAAGGCAAACTATTGAACATCAGAGTTGACTGTATGTCCCCTCGCCCGCATAATATGGATAACTATCAGCTTCAGGGCACTAAAGGTATTGCGCAGTTTAAACTGCACGGCGAAGATATCGACCGCGTTTCGTTTATCGGCGAGGACAGTCCCCTGCACAATATGAAATGGCGCAAAATGGATGAATTCAATATGTATATGCCGGAAAGATACCGCAACGCGACTGAAGCACAGTTAAAAGCGGGACATAACGGCGGCGACTACTTTATAGTAGAAGATTTTATAAACGCTATCCGCACAAATACCCAGCCGGAGCTTGATGTTTACAAAGCTTGCGAATGGACTGCCGTAGGACTTCTTTCGGAGCTTTCGGTAACCAATAAATCAAGAACAATCGAATTACCGAACTTCCGCCCGAATATGCCGATAGATGAAAAGAAAATCACTCTGTAAAGCATTTTCCCCTTGACTTTTTTTCGCTAATCAATTATAATTACAAAGTGCTTGTGACAAGGTGTTCACCGTGTCACAAGCACTGCAAAACTGAATATACGGAGAGTTGTCCGAGTGGTCGAAGGTGCAGCACTCGAAATGCTGTGTACGTAAAGTACCTAGGGTTCGAATCCCTAACTCTCCGCCAAAAAGAAGGGGCTGTGACGAAATGAAAAAGTTTCGTCACAGCTCTTTTCTTCTTGATTTAAGAATTATACAGGCAAAAAATATTCAAAACTAATCAAAAGTTCTTGATTTTGGGTATAGCAAAGCTAAGGCAGAGCCTTTTTGTTCA
>JAZUJG010000384.1:0-5006 GCA_045642645.1 Acutalibacteraceae bacterium
TTTTATAATGCTGAAAGCCGAAAACTCACTTCGCCACTTTTTCTTTTTCGGCTTCCTCTGCGCCGAATTTAAGTATGCGCTTGTTGTGGATTTTATTAAGTCCGCAGGCAACGCCGAAGAATACGCCCGAAAGGATAACGACTGCTGCAACGAGGAGCAGCGTGCCCACAAGTGAATCGTAGGGTTTGTTCTTAAAGAGCATATCCCACATCTGCTTGCCGTTAAGGAACGGGTAGGGGTAGAAGCCGTCGTTAGCGCCGAGGATTATGCACATTACGAAATAGCAGATGGGGTAAATGAGGTCGGTAAGCGCAAATTTAACGGTGGGTATTTTCTTGACTTCAACAGGGAAGAACCAGAATGCCGTAAATACTACGGGGGTAATAAGGTGGTTCCATATATTTATAACATTTGAAAACCAGATGCCCTTGTCCATGGGGAAGGACTGGCTGAACGGAAGGAGCACCGTGAAATAAATAATACCGGTTACGCAGATGTAAAGGGTAATGGCGCCTCTTAAATGCTCATTGTGTGTGAATTTGTAAAGTTTCTTTGAGCCGAGCACACCGCAGCCGAACAGAATAAAGAAGATATCAACGAAAATATTTGATTCGTTGGTGAACATTCTTAAAAATGTTATACCGCTGATATCGTTTGTGATGATTTTGTTTTCGATAAGGAAATCCATACGCGGTCTTAAAATTGCCTCATAACTCACGATGTGGTGAGCCATAAGCAGCAAGCCGAGTATGCCGAAAACGATTGCGAATACGCCGAAAGCCTTTTTTTCGGCAATGTTTACGGATTTTTTCATTGGAACAGCCTCGATTCATTTAATAAAAATATGTAACACCTATTGTATCACGAAAAAAAAGGAAAGCAATGCTTTTGCGGAAAAATATATATTAAAACAGAAAATATGTTGCCGCAGTAAGTACACCGAGGAAAATTGCGTTCATCAGTGCAAATAAAAGTATGTATTTTTTGCCCTGCCCGGGATAAAGCAGCCTGAACTCGCTGAATGTTATAAGGCTTGCAAGCGATGAAATAAGCGTGCCGGTGCCGCCTATATTCACGCCCAGCAGCAGCTCTCTGTAATTATCGGTAAAGCGCGACAGCAGTATTGCCGACGGCACATTGCTTATAAACTGGCACGATGCTATGGAAACGAGCAGCGTGCTTTTTTCGAGTAAGGATGAAAGCAGATTGTTTACCGCCTCGATGCGCGACATATTGCCTGCGAATATAAAGAACATCACGAATGTCAGAAGCAGGGGGTAATCAACGGCTTTAAGCGCTTCGCGGTCTATAAACAATAACGCAATAAGCACCACCGCAAGCCCTATCGGGTACGGTATTACCCTGAAAACCACGAGAATTGAGAAAGCGAACAGAGCAAGGTAAATTACGGTGCGCTTTATGTTCAGCTTTTCGTTGAATGAATCCTTAATGGTGAGCTTTTCGGGTTTAAACACAAAGCAGCAGACTATAAGCATTGCCACCGCAAGCAGAAAAGGCTTCAGCATTATAAGCGTAAATTCGCCCGTGGGGATATCGTAAGCCGAATACAGATATAAATTCTGCGGATTGCCGAACGGCGTGAGCATACCGCCGAGGTTTGCCGAAATGTTCTGCAGAATGAACATATACGCCATATATTTATCGTTGCCGGTGACCGAAAACGCAAAGTACCCGAGCGGCAGGAATGTGATAAGCGCCATATCGTTCGCGATTATCATAGAGCCTATAAAGGTTATGACCACAAGCAAAATCGCAAGCGTGCGCAGGTTGCCCGTAAAGCGTATGAGCCGGCGCGCAACTATTGTGAAAAACTTTATGTTTTTAAGCGCGCATATTACCGCGAGCGTAATAAAAAGACAACTCAGCGTTTTAAAATCAAAGTAACCTATGTACTCTGCCGAGGGCGGCACCAGGCACGAGGTTGTGATTGCGGCAAGCGTTGCTATACACAGCACCGCATTGCGTTTCAAAAATCTTAAAAATTTCATTGAAATCAGCTTCCGTAAATGTCATATTCTGTCGGACCTGCCTATAATACAACTGTTTAACCCAATTTGCAATACATATTTTCGCGTATATTGATTATTGAGCATTACCAAAAAGATGCAGGTATTTTTGTATGCCGTTTTGTGTGTTTTTAATTGCATTTTGCGCGATGTTATGCTATCATATACTTTAAGTTAGTGTAGAGAGGTGTAAGATGGCGAACGAAAAAACAAAATACTGCAAGGAGGCTTTCCAAAAGCTGCCTGCCGAAAAGCGCGAGCGTGTATTGCGCGCCGCGCGTGAGGAATTTGCAGACCACGGCTTTGAGAACACCTCCATTCAGCAAATAGCCCGTAAGGCTGAAATAAGCGTCGGCGCCGTTTACAAGTATTTCGATGATAAGGAAGCGCTTTTTGTCACCGTTGTGCAGGAGGGCTTGGGCGCACTCGAAAAAATGCTGATGACGCTTTCCGAGTCAAAAGAGGATATCGCCGTAAAGGCGGAAAAAATCATGCGCACACTTTTGCAGTTCTCGCGTGAAAAGCCCGAGCTTATCAAAATTTATCACGCTCTCACCGTAAACGGCAGTAAGGAAATGCTCATTGGGCTTTCCCAGCGTATCGAGGCGATTTCGGCTTCGATTTACACGGTAGCTATAAGCGAAGCGCAGCGTACCGGCGATGTGCGTAACGATATTGACCCTGCATTCTTTGCATTTTTACTCGACAATATTTTTATGATGCTTCAGTTTTCGACCGCCTGCGATTATTTTAAAGAGCGTTTCTATATATACACGGGCAGGCAGTCCGAAGAAAGCGACGAATTAATTGTTCAACAGACCTTGCTGTTTATTAAAGCGGCATTCAACTTCAAATAAGAAAGGTGAATTTTATGAAGAAAAAATTATTATGCCTCGTTCTTACTCTGTGTGTGCTTGCGGGTATTGTTTGTATGCCCGTAAATGCCTCTGCCGAGGGTGACGGTACCGCCGAACTTGCAGAGCTTATAGAGGTTATGAACAGTGCCGATGCCGACGGTGACGGCAGCTACACCACAGAGGATACAAAGCGTATTCTTGCGGTTGTGGCAGGAATTGCCGAATACCCCGAGGATAAGGACTTTGACCTTAACCGCGACGGCTATACCGATTTGCTTGATGTTGACTTTTCGCTTAAGCTTGCAACAAAAACCGTTAATTTCGGCGGTCAGCTTCTTGAACTCGTAAACGGCAAGCTCAATGCGGTTAAAACCGATTTACCCGGTTTCACTTACGATAATACCGTGCATTGCAAATCCTGCCTTGTGACCACCAGCTTTGATAATCTTTCGCTTTCCGACAAGGCCGCTTTGAAGCTGACGGGATATTACGATGACCTTGTTGTTACCGACAGGTCGCTTTATGATTATTTCAAGGGTATGGAACCGATCATTCCCGATGAGGATAAGGCAAGCTACCAGAAGCAACTGCAGGATGCCAAGGAACTTACCGAGCCGCAGAACAGCAAGGCTTATGTAGGCGAAGGCAAATCATACAGCCACCGCATATTCTTCCCCGTTAAAAATCAGGCTTATGCAAGCACGCTCACTCCCTCCGATGTAAGCTCCGTAGGTCTTTACGAGGATGATGAAATCAATGCCTATATCGTAAAAATCAAACTCGGCTCAAAGAGCTATACAAGCTCCAAGACTTTCCTTGCGGCTATCGAGAACAATACGCTTTCCTACGCAAAGGCATTCAACAATGTTCCCAATGAGAGCGCTCTCGGCGACTCCACACTTAAAAAGCTCAACATAAAGAACGGTATCATCAATGTTTATGTTGATAAGGAAACGGGCGAGCTTGTAAGCGTTGATTATTCATTCGACTATGAAATTCATCTTTCAAAAACCGAAAGTCAGAAGATGAACGATAAAGATGTGAAATTCACAATGCTCACCAAGCAGAAGGTTTACATCACCGAGCATTACGATATCGCTCAGAATACTCTGGAGGTTGTTGAATAATGTCAAAGGTTAAAATCACAATGGAAAACGGCGGCGAGTTCACAATAGAGCTTTACCCCGAATATGCGCCCATCACCTGCGCGAATTTTGAAAAACTCGTTAAATCGGGCTTTTATGACGGACTTACCTTCCACAGAGTTATAGACGGCTTTATGGCGCAGGGCGGCGACCCCGAGGGCACCGGCTGCGGCGGCAGCGATGAAACAATCAAAGGCGAATTCAGAATAAACGGCGTTGACAATACGCTTTCGCACACACGCGGCGTAGTGTCCATGGCGCGTTCGCAGAATCCGAACTCCGCAAGCAGTCAGTTCTTTATCTGCTATGACGACTGCACCTTCCTTGACGGGCAGTATGCCGCATTCGGCAAGGTAACAGAGGGTATGGAGGTCGTTGACGGTTTCCTTAAAACCGAACGCAGAATGAGCTACGGCGGCGAGCGTTCCACACCCGTTACACCCATAGTTATGAAAAAAGCCGAAATTATATAAAATACGGCGCGAAAAGACAAAAAATATCGGTACTCCCGCAATCTGGTGCGGGAGTACCGATTTTGTGTATTCAAGCAGTTTTTATAAATCTAAAAAATCTTTTCTGTATTTCACACCGAAGAACTCCGCAAGCTCCTGCATTTCGCTGTCCTTAATGGTGTTCACTCTCGGGCGGTTGCAGGTGAGCATATAAATCTGCGCGGCTTTTTCGACCGTTTCAATAAGTCCGAAGGTTTCGTCCATAGTCTTGCCTGCACCGTAAATGCCGTGCATACCCCATACCACAAGGCGAAATTCCTTCATCTTTTCGGCAGTCGCTTCGCCTATGGAGTTGGTGCCGCAAAGCATCCAGGGCAGAACGCCTACACCGTCGGGGAATACAACTATGCACTCGGTGCACATCTCCCAAAGGGTGTGGGTGAGCTTCTTTTCATCAAGTTCGTGTACATAGTTCATGGCGAGTGTGTGCGTGGGGTGCGAGTGCATCACCACTCTGTTTTCGGG
>JAZUJG010000385.1:0-1903 GCA_045642645.1 Acutalibacteraceae bacterium
GCACCATAGTTGAGGATAAGGGCTCCGACGAAATGGAGGATTCCGCCTATATCGAGGGCTGCGAGGCGGTTATGAAGGCTCGCGAGTACGACGGTAAGGAGAAAATCGCCGTTCCCGACAAAACCGAGCTTAAAGCCGCAAAGGCAATGCCGAAGAATACTCCCGAGGAAGCAGCGGCGCGTTCCGAGGCTATTAAAGATGCAAAGCAGAAAATCGAAGATGCCCTTACATATAACGAGGAAGTGGAAATCAGCAGCTTCGTTATGCACGAGTTAAGGCGCTTTGAAAACGAATTCGGTCAGAAGCAGCTTGAACTGTGCCGCCTTATCGTCAGCGGCGGCCCGCAGCATTTCTTTGACTGCGCCGACGAAGCCGTTGCGCTTGCAAATGCACTGCCGCAGAGCCACGTTAAAGAGGAACGCACCTGGCGCAAGCAGGAAATCAGAAATGCCCGTATGCTGCACAAATCGGCAAAGCTTGCCGCCAAGAATTACCCGAACGGCATAGAGGAGTTTGACCGCGAGGAGTATGAAAAAGCGTACAACCTGCCCGACGATACCAAGGAAAATGCAAAGCTTCGCCGCAGAGCTATGAAAGAAGCAAGCGCAAGAATGAATCTTTACGCCACGGTTGCGGCGCCGTACCTTGCCGCAAAGCGTACGCTTGACCTTTACGAGGGCTACTGCAATCTTGACGAGCTTACCGCCGATTACGACAAGGTGGTAAACGAACGCCGCGAAAGACTTGATGCCGAGCGCGCCGAAAGCGAAAGACTTGCAGAAGAACGCAGAATCGACAAGGAAAGAATCAAAAATTCCAAGAAGCTGCGTAAATAAGCATTTGAGGGTTCGATAACGAAAAATAAAATGAATTTCAGCCGTCTGCAAACGCAGGCGGCTCGTTTTTATAAAAAACAAAAACTCTTACAATGAAAAATGTATATGTCATAATGCAGTTGCGACAGTTAAATAGGTTATGGCAATGCCACGAATGATAAGGTTTTAATAAAAAACAGTTGACAAAAATATTTTTTCTGTTAAAATAAAATCAGTAATAAGAATTATTATTGTTAAGGAGCGGTAATATGAAGCGCTTCAGTAAAAAAAGAGAAAGCATAAAACAGTGCCTTGCCGGCACCAAAGAGCACCCGAGTGCCGAGTGGGTGTATAATCAGCTCAAGCCCGTTTACCCCGATTTAAGTCTGGGCACTGTGTACCGCAACCTGAATCAGCTTGCCGAGGAGGGCGAGGTGCGCTGCGTTGCCGTGGTGCAGGATAAGGAGCGTTACGATGCGCGTACCGAGCCGCATACACACATTATCTGCACGCGCTGCGGCAGGGTGCAGGATGTTGAAGGTGCTGCCTTGCCGCCCGAGCTTATAGACAGGGTGCAGGCATTGTCCGGTTTTAAGGTAAGCTATTCGAATTTACAGTTCGCAGGCATCTGCGAGGATTGCGGAAAGGAGCAGGAAAATGGAAAATGTTATGAATAAACTCACATACGGCCTTTTTGTGTTAAGCGTTAATTGCTATAAAAGGGATAATGCCTGCATCATAAACACCGCTATGCAGGTCACAGCCGACCCGAACAGAATAAGCATAGCCGTAAATAAGGCCAACCACACCGCCGATATGCTCGGTTATGTCGATGATTTCACCGTTTCCGTCATAAGCGAGGATGCCGATTTCGAGCTTTTCAAGCGCTTCGGCTTTGCTTCGGGCAGAGATGTTGAAAAGTTTGAGGGTTTCGAGGATGTAAAGCGCGTAAAGAACGGTACTTATGCGGTTACCAAGGGTACCAATGCCTACATTTCGGCTCATATCGAGCAGCGCATTGATTTAGGTACACATATCCTTTATATTGCCGCGGTAACGGATTCCGAAATTCTTTCGTCTGTTCCGTC
>JAZUJG010000386.1:0-18343 GCA_045642645.1 Acutalibacteraceae bacterium
CCGTTCAATAATTCATTTGAAATGGTCACCAGAGCACGCGCATTCGGCGCAGATGCAACCCTTACCGCTTTTGATAATGTCGGTCACGGCAGCTGGGTGAACGCTTACGAGCAAACCGATTTGATAGAATGGCTCGTTGAACAGAAAAAATTATAATTTGAGGCGATAAAAATGAGTATAAAACCTTTATATGACAATGTGCGCCTTAACTGCACAATAGTCAGCGATACGCATATTGACATCAAGCATCCGTTTCCGTGGCTGCCCAAGCACTTTTTAAAGCAGGGCATTTCGCAGGCGCAGCACAGTAAATCGCGTGTTGATGCCTTTATAACCATTGGCGACACGACCTCGCGCGGCAACGAAACAAACTGGAAGCTTACCGAGCAGTGCTTTAAGGGCAGGAATCCCGCAGAAAAAATAATACTCACCATCGGTAATCACGATACATGGAATGATGACGGCTACGATGCCGCGCTTAAATGCTACTATGCATATACCGAAAGCATTTGCGGTGTGAAACGCACAAAGCCGTATTTCACCGAAATCATAAACGGCTACCACTTTATATTCCTCGGCAGCGAGGGCGAAAGCGGCTGCGGTGCACTTATTACCGACGGGCAGATAGAGTGGCTTAAAAGTGAATTGCAGGCCGCAGGCGAAAGCGGTAAGCCGATTTTCGTATTCTGCCACCAGTCATTAAATCAGCGCCACGGTCTGCCGCTTACATGGGATGAGGACGAAAGCGCCACCGACCCCATGGAGGGCGGTATCGGCGCAAGCTCCGACAAAGTTGCCGAATTGCTTAAAACACAGAAAAATGTGTGGTATTTCTCGGGCCATTCACACATGGGACTCGGCGGCGAAAAGCGCAAAAAAGAACACGGCTATGCGAGCTTTGATGCAGAAGACGGACTTGAACTCGTTAATCTGCCGAGCTTTGCCTGCGGCAATCACCACGGCGATGACAACGGTTTCGGCATAGGTGTTCAGCTTGAGGTTTACGATGATAAAGTAGTTCTTCGTCCTCGCAGTTATTTCAAACATTGCTGGAATAAAAAAGTTATTATCAAAGACGGTAAGCCGTATTTTGAAAAGAAGCTTTGATATAGTAAAAGGGTCTGCCGCAAATGCGACAGACCCGATTTTTACGGTTTTTACTTATGCAACTACTTCTTCGCCATCGGCTTCGTTAGCTTCTTCGGTTTCTTCTTCATCTTCCTCGGGGTCAACAAGACCGTTGTATTCATTGTAAGCAACAGCGAGCTTGTTGAAGTTTTTGATAAGAATGAAGTGGCCAATAGCCGGACCTAAAAGAGCCATTACAAGACCAAGGCTGCCGAGAACAACAACGATTTTGCCGCCCTCGCTGAATCTGAGGTCATAGCGTTCTGCATTTTCTTTAAGTCTGTTGGCGAGTTTGCATCTCCACACAAAGCCGAAAACACCGAGTGTAATGATGCTTAAAAGCCAGCTCGGGAAATACTTCATTGTTTTTTTGCCGTCGCCCTCGCAAAGAGTGTTGACATCTTTGGCGAGCTTGCTCCAGAAAACAAGAGCATAAATGCCGAGAGTGAGTATTGAAAATACATAGTATGCGAAGGGGCTTCTTTCATTGATTTTTGCTGACATTTCAAAAACTCCTTTATAACGGATTTTTTACAGTTTCAAGTATAATATAGTTTTTTATAAAAATCAAGTGTTTTCGGAACTTATGGTATTTTCCGCTGTTGTTTTTTCAGCTAACGCTTCTTTTCGCTCTTTTAAAAGCCGCTCAACCTCGGCTTTGTGTTCCTTGTCATCCTTTACAAAGCTTATGATTATAAGGTAAAGCACGGCGCCGACTACCGGACCGAGCATAAACATCGGCCATTGCCATTTTATGAATTTTGCGCCCTGCTTTCTGCCCTCTGAAGCGGCAAATCTGTCAAAGTCAAGCAGGCTCAGCATACGGCTTTCAATGAAAGTTGACACCGCACTTGTCATTTTTGTGGTAAAATTCTGCATTGAGAACGAAACGCCCTCGGTGCGTACACCTGTTTTCAGCTCGACCTCGTCAATGGAGTCACTTGTGAGCGAACGGTGTGCAATATCCATGAGCGTACCGGGCAGGTTTACAAGCGAAATCAAAAGGCTCATAGTTATAAACCGTGCCCACGAATCGTAACCTGCAAAGTAAACGGCAACACGCAAAGCGATTGCAGCCACCTGCGAAATTACAAGCAGCTTTTTCATACCGCCGATTTTCCTTGCGATTTTATTGGCAAACGGCATTGCCACGGCGCCCGGCACACCTGCAAGGATACCGAAAACGGTTTCAAGCATTTTGCCCGTATCTCTGTTGACGAATGTAAGCGCATTTTCAAAGAAATACGCATTCTGTACCTTGGGGCTCAATCCCTGCGAAAATCTCGCAAGCGAAATAAGCAGCAGGGTTGGGTTGTGCCTTAAAATAGTAATTGATTTTAAAACATTACCTTTTTCGGGCTCGGGCGCTACCGCCATTTCGGGCATTTTGTGTGCATACATCGAAAGAAGCTGACCGCCAAGACCGAAAACTATGCCGAAAATCACGAAAACCGCGGTATCTTCAAGGTGGAGCATGCCTCTTAAAAACTGAAATGCCCCCGCAAGTGTGCTGCCTGCACCTGCGCCTATGGAAACCCATTGCGCTATACGCGCTCGTTCTTCCGATTTTGTGGAGGACAGCGCGATCATTCCCCACAGACCCACATCCTGAAACGAGTAGAAGAAATCCCACACAAAGTAAAGCACGAGTATGTACGCAAGCTTGCCGTTTTCGTTAAACGGCACATTCATAAACATGAGCATACCCAGCGCGCCTATAAGTGGGGGAAAATATAAAAGGAACGGACGAAGTTTGTTGTAAGGCTTATGCTTTCTGCGGTCAATGTACGCGCCTACGATGGGGTCATTTATCGCATCCCAGAAATAGCTGAGCGTGAAAATGTTGCCGACCTTCTTTTCGTCAATATGCAGTACATTTATGCAGAAATAGCGCAGCCATCCGCTTATGTAGCTGTAATGGATGTTCTGCCCGGCAAGACCCGTTGCATAGTGTATTATGCTGCGGTTGGCGACCATACCGTCGCCTGCAGGCTCTTTTTGAAAAAAGTATTTCAGTGAGATTTTTGCCATAATATCACCCCGAATTTCTTTATGCTGCTATTATACAATGCTTTTTTCTTAATTTCAATTTTACGAAATTATGTTCACATAGAAAATATCCGACAAAATTTGTATATTTTTACATATTGATGTGCTGTAAATGAGCAAAAAGAATTGACAAAATCATTTATATGTAATATAATTCCTGCGTAAAGGCGTTGATGAAAAGGGCGTTTATGAGCCTGCGCACAGAGAGGCAGCGGTCGGTGTAAGCTGTCGGCAGGGTGTGAGCGTTGTAGTTTCGGAGCCGGGGGGAAGAAAGCCTTGCGAGTAGAGCCTCCCCGTTATGCTGCGTAAAAGCATTAAGGTCACGGACCTGAGTGGCGCGTATACGCAATTTGAGTGGTACCGCGGGTGCAAGATATTTCACTCGTCTCAAAGTTATGCTTTGGGACGGGTGTTTTTTCGTCCCGCTGAAAACAGGAGGATTTTTATGAAAAAAGATTTAGCCAAGCAGTACGATCCCAAAAATGTTGAGGACCGTATTTATAAATCGTGGATAGACGGCAACTATTTCCACGCACCGTGCGATCCCGAAAAGCCGTCATATACCATAGTTATCCCGCCCCCGAATATTACGGGTCAGCTTCACATGGGTCACGCGCTCGACAATACCCTGCAGGATATTCTCATTCGTTGGAAAAGAATGTCCGGCTTCGATACACTCTGGCTTCCCGGTACAGACCACGCCTCTATTGCAACCGAGGCAAAAATCGTGGAAACCATGCGTAAAGAGGGTATCTCCAAAGAGGATCTCGGCAGGGAAAAATTCCTTGAAAGAGCTTGGGAGTGGAAAGCGCAGTACGGCGGCAGAATTGTTGAACAGCTTAAAAAGCTCGGCTCCTCGTGCGATTGGGAGCGCGAGCGCTTCACTCTTGACGAGGGCTGCTCCAAGGCTGTTCGTGAGGTTTTCGTAAATCTTTACGAAAAAGACCTTATCTACCGCGGCAACCGTATGGTGAACTGGTGCCCCTGCTGCAACACCTCCATTTCCGATGCCGAGGTCGAGTATGAGGAAAAGCCCTCAAATTTCTGGCACCTTCTTTACACCGTTAAGGAAACGGGCGAAAAGCTCGAGCTTGCCACGACCCGTCCCGAAACAATGCTCGGCGATACCGCCGTTGCCATCAACGGCGAGGATGAACGCTACAAGCATCTTCACGGCTGCCATGTTATTCTTCCGCTTCTCAATAAGGAAATACCCATAGTCTGCGACGAGCACGCCGATATGACAAAGGGAACGGGCGTTGTTAAGATCACCCCTGCACACGACCCCAATGACTTTGAAGTTGGTCTTCGTCACGATTTACCCATAGTGCGTACATTTACTTATGACGGCCACCTTACAGGTGCCGCCGACAAAGCCGCCGCCGATGAACTTATAAAGAGCGGCAAGGCTACCAAAAACGAGCCCGAAGTGCTTGACTGCGGTAAGTATGCCGGCATGACCACCATGGAAGCACGCAAGGCTATACTTGCAGACCTTGAAGCAGGCGGCTATATTAAGGAAATCGAGCCTTTTAAACACGAGGTCGGTACCTGCTACCGCTGCCACACGAGCATTGAGCCCATGGTTTCAAAGCAGTGGTTTGTAAGAATGGAGCCGCTCGCAAAGCCCGCAATCGAATCGGTCGAAAAGGGCGAGGTCACATTCGTACCCGAAAGATTTACAAAGAACTATATGAACTGGATGCGCGCCACTCGCGACTGGTGCATATCCCGTCAGCTGTGGTGGGGTCACAGAATTCCCGCGTGGTACTGCGCGGACTGCGGCAATGTTATAGTTGCAAAGAATGACCCGGATACCTGCCCGAAATGCGGCTGCAAAAATCTTGAACAGGATCCCGACACACTCGATACCTGGTTCTCATCTGCGCTCTGGCCGTTCTCAACACTCGGCTGGCCCGACAACACAAAGGAACTTGAGCATTACTATCCCACCAATACTCTTGTTACGGGTTACGATATCATAGGCTTCTGGGTAAGCCGTATGATATTCTCCGCACTTGAACATACAGGCAAAGCTCCGTTTGATACCGTTCTTATTCACGGACTTGTGCGTGATGCGCAGGGCAGAAAGATGTCCAAATCTCTCGGTAACGGTATCGACCCGCTTGAAATTATCGAAAATTACGGCGCCGATGCTCTGCGTTTTGCGCTTGCTACCGGCAACAGCCCCGGAAACGATATGAGATTTTCCGATGAAAAAATCGAAGCAAGCCGCAACTTCGCCAATAAGCTTTGGAACGCAAACCGCTTCATTCTTATGAATCTTGACGAGGATGAGCCCGCTCCGCATATTCCCGAAAATCTTGCCATTGAAGATAAATGGATTATTGCAAGGTACAATGACCTTGTTAAATCCGTTACCAATGCACTCGAAAACTTTGAGCTCGGCATCGCCGTTTCCAATCTTTACGATTTCATTTGGGATGTATTCTGCGATTGGTATATTGAAATAGCTAAAATCCGTCTTAACGGCGAAAGCGAAGATGGCAAAAAGACAGCCAAAGCGGTTCTTGTTTATGTTATGTCCAATACCCTTAAACTCCTGCATCCCTTTATGCCGTTCATCACCGAGGAAATCTGGCAGGCACTTCCCCACGAGGGCGAAAGCATTATGGTTTCCGAGTGGTGTAAATATGACGAAGCACTTTCATTCCCGGCTGAAGAAGCGGCTATGGAACGCGTTATGGCTGCTATCAAGGCAATTCGTAACCGCCGCGGTGAAATGAACGTTCCGCCGTCAAAGAAAGCAAAGCTTTATATCGAAACCAAGTTTAAGGATGATTTCAAAGCAGGCAGCGTGTTTATGCACAGACTTGCATACGCTTCCGAAATAGAAATCGGCGATAAATTTGATGTAGAGGGTTCCGTTTGCGTTGTTACCGAGTCTGCAAAGATTTACATTCCGCTCAATGAGCTTATCGACTTTGAAGCGGAAAGAGCAAGGCTTAATAAAGAACTTGCCGCCGCAAAGGATGACCTCGAATTCGTCCGCAAGAAACTCAATAACGCCGGTTTCGTGGCAAAGGCACCCGCCGCGGTAGTTGAGCAGCAGCGCGAAGCCGAAAAGAAGCATCTTGCAAAAATCGAAATGCTTGAAGAAAGCCTTGCAAAACTCAAATGAACTACGAACAAGCAGTAAACTATATACATTCGCTATTAAAATTCGGTATCCGTCCGGGGCTTTCCCGGATGGATGCCTTGCTTGCATTATTGGGTAATCCGCATAAAAACGGTAAATTCGTTCATGTTGCGGGTACAAACGGCAAGGGGAGCGTATCGACCGCCATTTCCAATGTCCTTGTCGAAAGCGGTCTGCGCGTGGGGCTCTATACATCGCCGTATGTTACCGATTTTTTGGAACGTGTGCAGTTTAACGGCACACCGATTGAAAAATCTGTGTTTGCCGAGAATGTAAGCAAAGTGAAAAACGCCGTAGATGAACTCAATAAAGACGGGGTTGAAATTACCGAATTTGAAGCGCTTACCGCCGCGGCATTCCTTTGCTATAAAGCGTATAACTGTGATGTTGTGGTGCTCGAGGTCGGCTTGGGCGGCAGGCTCGATGCAACCAATGTAATCGACACTCCGCTTGTTAATGTCATCACCTCGCTCTCGCTTGACCACACCGCAATTCTCGGTGACACCGTCGAAAAAATAGCGTTTGAAAAGTGCGGAACGATTAAGGAGAACGGCAGAGTTGTCTGTTCCTTCGGTCAGCCGCAGGGTGCTCTTGGTGTAATTAATAACATTTGCACAGAAAGGCATAATACTCTTGCCGTGCCCGATGAAAAATCCGTAAAAGTCATATCTTCGGATATATTCGGTACGGTATTTGAGTATAAAAATAAAGAGTATTCTGCATTAATGCCGGGTTTGCATCAGGTTAAAAATATGACCGCGGTAATTGAAGCCTGCGAAATTCTCAAGGATTATTTTGAAATTTCCGATGAAAATGTTAAACGCGGAATAGCAAAAACAGTACTTCCCGCAAGGGTGGAGGTTATATCCAAACAGCCGCTTGTCATACTCGACGGCGGGCATAATGCAGACGGCGCCGCGGCGTTTTTCGCTGCGCTTGAGCCTGCACTCATCGGCAGGGGCAAGCTGTATGTTGTTGCAGGAATGATGGCGGACAAGGCGGTCGAAAATTCCCTTGCGCCGCTTATGAAAAGGTGCGACGGCTTTTATGCCGTTACACCCTCAAATCCGCGTGCTATGAAAGCCTCGGAGCTTGCCGAAATGGCGGGGAAGTATTGCGATGATGTGCATTGTGTAGATTCGCCTTGTGAAGCGGTAGGTGCGGCTTTTTCGGCACTTAAAGAAAATGACACACTATGTGTGGTCGGCTCACTTTACCTTGCAGGCGAGGTGCGCGGCGAATTACTTAAAATCTGCAATAATTATTGATTTGGGCATAAAGATAATGTATAATGCTTTTATAAAATGTTTTGAGGTGAATTATGGTCGATTTTGATGCTTTTTCAGGCGGAATAGATAACGGCAGTCCGCGCAGTATGCTTGGTATAAAGGTGCTTATCTGCTACACGCTTGCCTCTGTCAAGGTGCCTGTCGGCAGGCAGAATTTCTGCGAGTTTCTGCAAAAAGAGGGTTATGTTAATTACTTCGCTTCCAATGAAGCGCTTGATGAGCTGATTCGTGACGGTATGGTTACAGCGCTCGATTTTCACAATGTCGATTCCGTTACCGTAACTCCCGAGGGCGAACTCAATGCCCTTACTCTTGAAAATGAAATATATTCAAGAGTGCGCGAGGGTGTTGTTAAGGGTGCACTTAAGCTTGCCGCCCGCGAGCGCACGGAGCGCGAAAACTCGGTGAATATCGAAAAATGCGAAAACGGCTATGAAGTCACATTCATTATGCGTAACGGTGACGAGGTGCTTATGTCGCTTTCGCTTTCTGTCAGCGATGCCGCACAGGCGGAACAGCTTAAGGATGGTTTTCTGAATTCATCTTCGCAGCTTTATTGTGATATAATTGACCGGCTTATCGGTGAAAAATAATGTTTAAATCTTAAAATAATGCCAATAATACCTCCGGAACAAAAAAGTTTCGGAGGTAATTTTTATGAATATCAAAAAGATTTTTGCCGTTTGTTTGTGCCTTGTGCTTGTCGTTTCGGCGTTCGCCGCGTGCGGAGGAAAAACCGAGTCGTTTACATCGGGTGAAACAAATCCCACAACCGATAACGGCGCCGCCGCATCAAAGATCATAGCCGTTTATGCCGACAATCTTACCGAGGTTTACGCACAACAGGTCAAGCTCGGTGCGCAGAGTGCCGCCGATGAAAACGGCTATGAGCTCAGATTTTTAAGTGGCAGTTATGAAAACGATGCAGTTAAGGATGCGCTTGAGGAAGATCTCAGCAAATATGCAGCAGTTGCAATTTCGAGTGACCGCGACGATATGAACAAGGTCTTTGAAAAGGCGTTCGGTCAGAATCTGCCCGTTGTCTATTTCGGTAATATAAGCGATTCTGTAAAAAAGACTGTCGATTCCAAGGATAAAAACCCCGTAAAAAGCATTGTCCGCGTTGCCGACAAGCAGCTCGGCGAAACCGCTGCGGAGTATATTTTCAAAGCCGTTAAGGATGATATTTACAAAGCAGAGGGCGAGTATGTTTTAGGCGTTTTAAGCGGTGTTAAAACCGATGCGCACGATGAAATGTGCAAGGCTTTTGAGGAGAAATTCAACGAACTCGCCGCAAAGGATGCCGAGGCAAAGGATAAGGTCAAAATTGAATTTGAGGGTAATCCGGATGCCGTTGCCTCGTGGACGGATTCTTATGAAAAACTTGCCGAAAAGAAATGCAATGCCGTATTCATAACCGATGAAATCGGCGTAGGTGAAATGGCAGATGCCGTTGCCGCGAAACCCGAAAGCTTTGAAAATATAATGTTTTTCGGCATAGGCGCAGGCTCAAAGCAGGTTAACTGGTATAAATCGGAAAATTCACGCATATTCGGTTCGCTTGTTGCCGACGGGTTTGAAATAGGCAGGGAAATCGTGACACAGTGCGTTAATGCCGTTGAAGGCAAAACCGTTGAGCCGATGCCGGATGTTTCACTCTATTGGTACGATGCCTCGAATATTGATAAAATGCTTGAAGATAAGATAGTTTACGAAGGTTAAGAACACACAAACAACACCCCGCACCGAACGGCGCGGGGTGTTATTTATGTGTTTAGTTGCAGCCGCAGGATGTACCGGGCTGCGGTGTGTTTGAGCCGCACTCAAGCTGCTGCTTGTTGGGCGGGAAAAATTCATCAACAGGGAAGCAGATGCGCTTAAATGCATCGCAGGGCGTTTCACTGTCGCAGGTGCACTCTTTGGTGGGTACGCAGAAATCGTAAGCAGGCATAAGCATCTGCACATCGCGTTCAAGCTGCACTATCGTAAACATACCGAGTGTTACTTTTAACGCTTTCTCACAGCAATTGCAGTTAAATTCACCCTCAAAGCATCTTCTTACATTTGCGGGTACTGCGCCGCAATCATCGCCTATGGTGTTGCAGCAGTCGCATACGCGGCAAATCTGTGCATCGAGCGCTATGGGGTCAACGCATTGTACTTTTGCAGTGGGGTTGGTGTTGCCTATGCAGTTGGGCTCATCGTATCCGTCGGGTACATAATTCGATGAAAAGATTTTTACATTGCCCTCGCTGCCGTAAAGTATGCACTTTTTATCAAAAACCGCAAGTCCCTCAAACATTGTCGGTACGCCCGAGGGGTTCGAAATCGCGTCAAGTACAACTTTTATAAAGAATGTGAGATTTACTGCATAATAGCCGCGGTTAAAGGGTACGCGCTCAACCTCTATGGCGCAGTTAAGTACTTCAGCGCTTCTGCATCTTACCGAAATGGCGCGGTCAAGTATTGCCTGACCTCTGTCTGTAAGGTAAACGCGCATATCGGCAAGGCAGTCCTTGTCGGCGCAGGAATCGTAGACTCTGTTGGTGTCTACGCACACCGCTTCTTTTACGCGGTGCAGGTCATTTGACGGGAAAGCTTTGTTATCAGCCATATCATTTCCTCCTGAATTCAGAATGTGTACGGAATATACCGCACTACATTCACAGTATATGAGGAAATTATGCTTGTGTTACAAATTATACTCCCGTTAAATCAAACGGGGGAGTGTACTCCTCCTTTGCCGAGGAAAGCTCCTGCATAAAGCCGTCTTCTATTCCAGATTCGAAAAGGTAATCGGCGGCTTCATCGTATTCTTCCTGCGTTAGCCTGCGCGAGAGCGCCCCCTCGGTGCAGCGCGAATTAGGCGTGTACTGGCTCATTAAGCTGAACAGTACATCGCCGCTTTTGAAATTGTCCTTTACCCAATCTATGACACGCTTTGTGTTTTCGATTTCACCGGGCAGTATCAGGTGGCGAATTATCATTCCCTTTTTCATAATGCCGTCACCGTCCAGTTCATATCTTCCGACTTGACGGAACATTTCAAGTATTGCCGCAGATGCGGTTTCAAAGTAATCGGGTGCTGACGAATACCTGACAGCAAGCTCGTTGTCGGCATATTTGAAATCGGGGAGGTATATGCTTATTTTGCCTTCAAGTAATTTTAGCGAATCAACACTTTCATAGCCGCCGCAGTTATATACCACGGGTACGGGCAAGGGTTCGTTGAGAGATGCGAGAACGGGACGCAGAAAATGCGTTGCCGTAACAAGATTTATATTGTGCGCACCCTGCGCAATAAGCTCGCGGTATATTTCTTTTAATCTCTCAATACTGACTTCTTTACCGGTTTTTCCGTTGCTTATATCTTCATTCTGGCAGAATACGCATTTCATATTGCAGCCGGTAAAAAATACCGTGCCGCTGCCGCGCTCGCCGCTTATCGGCGGTTCTTCCCAAAAATGCAGGGCGGCACGGGCAATAACCGCGTTTTCGCCCATACCGCAAAAGCCCCTGCCGTTTTCGGCAAGGGCGTTTCGTTTTACATTGCATTTTCTGGGGCAATCGTTACAATTCATAATTACTGTGCGGTTGTCGCGGCGGTGGTCTGAGGTGCGGCGGAGTTAACAAGCTCAAGGTAATTGAGTGAAAGCCAGCCGCCCGAATTACCGTAAACGGTGTAGCCCCAATCCTCCCAAACGGCAATTATATCCACTTCCGTACCGCTTGCTATATAGATGATTCGGTCAGATGATGTATTCGGCTCAAGTCTTAAACAGAGCGAGTCGTTGTTTTCCGTGGCTACTCTGTATTTGCCGGGATTATACACAAAAGACTTTACGGGCTCGGTTGTCGGTGCGGCAGTTGTTGAAAGCGGAGCTTCGGTTTCGGTAACCGGTTTGTTGTTGCCCTTTGAACTGCCTGCGGCTGCACTTATAGCTATAATTATTGCCGCAATCACCATAACGGCTGCAATGATGAGGATTATCGTGTTTTTGTTTTTAAGCTTTTCCATAACAATCACTCCGTCAATTTGTTTTGCACATTATAACATCATTTTAAATAAAAATCAATATTAACAAAAAATTCATTACATTATATTGCTATTTGAATTTTTTTTTGATATAATGTAATGACTTGTAGTAGGCTTTTCGGAAAGGCGGTGCGGTTGTGGTAATTTTCGGTATAGACCCGGGTTATGCTATTGTCGGCTGCGGCGTTGTGCGCTATGAACGCGGCAATTTCACAATGCTCGGCTACGGTGCAGTCACCACCGATAAAGATATGCCTTTTACCGACCGCCTTGTTAAGATTTATGACGGCATAACCGAATTGCTTGATCGCTTTAAACCCGATGCGGTAAGTATTGAAAGGCTTTATTTCAACACCAACCAAAAGACTGCCATTGATGTTGCGCAGGCGAGGGGCGTTATAGTGCTTGCCGTTCACCAAAAGGGCATACCCATTTACGAATACACACCGCTTCAGGTCAAGCAGAGTATAGTCGGCTACGGCAGGGCGGAAAAGGCGCAGGTGCAGGAGATGACAAGAATTTTTCTGCATCTTGATAAAATCCCCAAGCCCGACGATGCCGCCGATGCGCTTGCAATGGCAATCTGCCACGGTCACGCGAGCGGCTCGCTGCTGCTTGATAAGAAAGGATAAACCTCTATGTTTTACAGTGTTACCGGCAAAGTCGTTTTTACAGATGAACAGAGTGTTGCCGTTATGTGCGGCGGCGTGGCATTCAAGTGCTTTACCACGCGTGCAACACTTGCCGCAGTTCACGGAGTAAGCGGCGAAGTCACTCTCTATACCTACCTCAGCGTGCGCGAGGATGCTTTGGATTTATACGGCTTTTACACTCAGCAGGAGCTTGATGCATTTAAAATGCTCATAAATGTCAACGGCGTAGGCGCGAAAATGGCAATTTCGATTCTTTCAAATCTTGATGCGCAGAGCCTTGCCGTTGCCATAGCCTCGGGCGATGTCAAAGCCATTACCGTAGCTCAGGGTGTCGGCACAAAGCTCGCGCAGCGAATTATTATGGAGCTTAAAGATAAGGTTGCAAATGTCAGCTTCGTTTCCGAGGATACGGGCGCTGCCGCTTCTGCTGCAGCCGCCGCAGGCAAAATGAGCAACACCAATGAAGCAATAGCCGCGCTTACCGCACTCGGTTACAGCCGTTCCGAAGCATCGGTAGCCGTAGGTAAGCTTGACCCGTCACTCAGCGTTGAGGAGCTTATAAAACTCGCACTTAAAAGTATGACATTAAGATTTTAACGGAGATAAATTATGGATGATTTTTTCATAGCCGATGAAGAAAGGCTCATAGCCCCCGAATATACGGGTGTTGACGGCGATATTGAAACCTCGCTGCGCCCGCGTGCTCTGGATGAATACATCGGTCAGAATAAAGTTAAAGAAAATCTTTCGGTGTTCATTGATGCCGCGCGCAACAGAAACGAGTCGCTCGACCATGTTCTGCTTTACGGCCCTCCCGGTCTCGGCAAAACTACGCTCGCGGGTATTATCGCCAATGAAATGGGCGTGCAGATTCGCATTACATCAGGTCCTGCAATCGAAAAGCCCGGCGACCTTGCCGCGCTTCTTACCAGCCTTAATGACGGCGATATTCTGTTTATAGATGAAATTCACCGCCTTTCAAGAAGTGTAGAAGAAGTTTTATATCCCGCTATGGAGGATTTCGCGCTTGATATAATTATCGGCAAAGGTCCTTCAGCGCGTTCAATAAGGCTCGATTTAAAGCGCTTTACACTTGTGGGCGCAACTACACGCGCGGGTCAGCTTTCGGCGCCTCTGCGCGACAGATTCGGTATGATTTTACGCCTTGAACTGTATTCGCCCGAAGAACTCGCAAGAATAGTTAAACGCAGCGCGGGCATTCTAAACATAGGCATTGAAGATGACGGCGCACTTGAAATTGCCTCGCGTTCGCGCGGTACACCGCGTATTGCAAACCGCCTTTTGAAAAGAGCGAGGGATTTTGCCGAGGTTATGGGTAACGGCATTATAACGGTCGAAACTGCGCAAATCGCTCTTAAGCGTATGGAAATCGACGAACTCGGTCTTGACCTTATAGACCGCAAGCTTATGCGTGCCATGATTGAAAATTACAACGGCGGACCCGTCGGTCTTGAAACTATCGCCGCTTTGATTGGCGAGGAATCCGTTACCATTGAAGATGTTTACGAGCCTTACCTTATGCAGCTCGGTTTTATAGCAAGAACTCCGCGCGGCAGAAAGGTCACACCTGCGGGATACCGTCATCTCGGTATTGCATACGGCGGCGAGGATGCCGTGCGGGAATCATTTGAGTCATATTAATTTCGGAGGTCATTATGGGCAGATTATTCGGTACAGACGGCGCCCGCGGAATTGCAAACTCGGAGCTTACCTGCGAGCTTGCAATGCAGATCGGCAGAGCCGCGGCTATGGTGCTGACGGAAAAAACAAATAAAAAACCGAAAGTTCTCATAGGAATGGATACGAGAGCATCGTCACAGATGCTTGAATCCGCAATATCGGCAGGTCTTTGCTCTGTTGGTGCGGATGTAATGCTGCTTGGCGAAATTCCCACGCCCGCAGTTGCCTATCTTGTAAAAAAATACGGCTACGATGCCGCTGTTATGATATCGGCTTCACACAACCCCTGCGAATATAACGGTATCAAGATTTTTCAGGGTACGGGCTACAAGCTTCCCGATGCTCTTGAAGAAGAAATTGAGGCAATTATTCTTGATAAATCGCAGGTGCCGCCCATCAAGGTTGGCGGTGATGTCGGCAGAATAACCGAGTCGCGCACATCAAGAATAGATTATATCGAGCATCTTTCCGATGTTGCCGAAGCAGATCTTGCCGAATTCGGAGCACATGATTTCAGCGGTCTGCGTATAGCGGTTGACTGTGCAAACGGCTCATCCTCGCGCACAGCGCCCGATTTATTTATGAAGCTTTGCCCAGACTGCTTCTTTGTGGCTTCACACCCCAACGGTACAAATATAAACGACAAATGCGGCTCCACGCATCTTGAGGTTTTGCAGGATTTTGTCGTTCGCAATAAATGCGATGTGGGCCTTGCGTTTGACGGCGATGCCGACAGATTCCTTGCAGTCGATGAAAACGGCGATGTTGTTGACGGTGACAGACTAATTTCCATATTCGCCGCCTATATGAAATCCAAAGGCAAGCTCAAAAACAATGCCGCTGTTGTTACAGTTATGAGCAATATGGGCTTTTTCAAATTCTGCGATGAAAACGGCATACATTGCGAAAAAGCAAAGGTCGGCGACAGATACGTGCTTGAAAATATGCTTGAAAACGGCTATAACCTCGGCGGCGAGCAGTCCGGCCATATTATCTTCCTTGACCACGCTTCTACCGGTGACGGCGAGCTTTCGGCTCTTAAATTGCTCACGGTTATGAAGGAAACCGGCAAAAAGCTTTCCGAGCTTGCAAATGCTATGGAGATTTTCCCGCAGACACTAATAAATGTCCGCGTGTCCGATTTCGGCAAGGCGCGCTTCCCGCGTGATAACGAAATCAAAAACGCAATCGCCGCGGTTGAAAAAGAACTCGGCGATGACGGCAGAGTGCTCGTTCGTGTTTCGGGCACCGAGCCGCTTGTAAGAGTTATGCTTGAGGGCAAGGATAAGCAGAAAATCACCGTACTTGCCGAAGAAATAGCACAGGTTGTAAAAGAGAGGCTTCTTTAATGCGAGTTTCAGATAATTGGCTTGATTATGAGCTTATAGATTGCCCTGACGGCGAGCGCCTTGAACGGTGGGGGGATATTATACTTATCCGCCCCGACCCGCAGGCAATTTGGAATACGCCGCGTGTGAATCCGTTATGGAAATCGGCACACGCACGCTATAACCGTTCAAATTCAGGCGGCGGCGCATGGCAGTATTATAAATCAATACCCGAAGTCTGGCAGATTGGCTACCGCGATATTCGGTTTAATCTTAAACCGATGGGTTTTAAGCATACGGGCGTTTTTCCCGAGCAGGCGTGTAACTGGGATTTGGTTGCCGACTTGATTGCTGAAAGCGGCAGAACGGATATTAAGGTCCTTAACCTTTTTGCCTATACGGGCGCGGCTACAGTCAGCGCATTGAATGCGGGTGCCTCCGTTGTGCATGTCGATGCCTCAAAGGGTATGGTGCAGTGGGCAAAGGAAAATGCCGTTTCCTCCGGCGTTGCAGACAGAAGTGTTCGCTGGATAGTCGATGACTGTATGAAATTCGTTGCACGCGAAATACGGCGCGGCAATAAGTACGATATAATCATCATGGACCCGCCCTCATACGGCAGGGGACCCGGCGGCGAGGTCTGGAAGCTCGAAAATGAAGTTTACGGCTTTGTTGAGCAATGTACGGAGCTTTTGAGCGACAATCCCGTTGCCGTGCTTATAAATTCATACACCGCGGGAGTTTCACCGGCGGTTATGAGTTACATATTGAATTCAACTGTTTCAAAAAGATTCGGCGGTAATGCCTATGCCGATGAAATCGGACTTAAAGTGACTGAAACGGGGCTTGTGCTCCCGTGCGGCTCTACTGCCGTTTGGAAAAAATAATGGAAACGATAATTAAATTTGAAAATGTGGATTTTGCCTACTCGCAGGAGGGCAGGCAGATTCTCAAAAATCTTTCGTTGGAAATACACAAGGGTGAATTCACCTGTATTCTCGGGCATAACGGCTCGGGTAAATCCACGACCGCAAAGCTAATGAATGCTTTGCTGCTGCCCGTTTCGGGCAAGGTGACGGTTTACGGACTCGACACCGCCGACGAAAGCCTTGAAAATGAAGTACGCCGCCATATCGGTATGGTGTTTCAGAATCCGGATAACCAGATTGTTGCCACAATAGTTGAAGATGATGTGGCTTTCGGTCCCGAAAATCTCGGATTAGAGCCTTCAGAAATCCGCGAGCGTGTCGATGCCGCATTAAAAGCGGTAGGTATGTATGAATATCGCCGTCAGGAGCCGCAGAGGCTTTCGGGCGGCCAGAAGCAGCGCGTGGCAATTGCGGGAGTGCTTGCAATGCAGCCCGAGTGTGTGGTGCTTGACGAGCCCACCGCCATGCTTGACCCGCGCGGCAGGCGCGATATTATTGCCGCGCTCAATATGCTTAAAAATGACCTCGGCTTGACGGTTATACTTGTTACGCATTTTATGGATGAAGCCGTAAATGCCGACAGAGTTATTGTTTTAAACGGCGGCGAAGTCGCACTTGACGGCACTCCCGACGAGGTCTTTAAAAATACCGAGCAATTAAAGGCAATGGGGCTTGAAGCGCCAAAGCCTGCGATTCTCGCGGCAGAACTGAGAAAATGCGGCGTGCCGATAGGTGATAATGTGCTTACTGCCGAAAATTTTGCAAAAGAATTCAAAAAGTTGATTTAAGGTGCATTTATGGCTGTTTTGACTGTTCAAAACTTAATACATTCCTATTCGACGGGAACTCCGTTTGAAAAGCGCGCGCTAAATGGCGTCGATTTCGAATTTTCAAGCGGCGAAATAGTTGCGCTGATCGGTCATACGGGTTCAGGTAAAAGCACCCTTTTAAAGCATTTAAACGGCTTGCTCAAACCCGATTCGGGTGATGTTCTGCTTGACGGCAACAGCATTTTTGAAAATAAAAAAACGCTTTATGACTGCCGTTTTAAAATCGGGCTTTGCTTTCAGTATCCGGAGCAGCAGTTGTTCGAATCAACACTGTACCGCGATATAGCATTCGGTCCGTCAAATATGAAGCTTTCTGCCGATGAGATTGACCGCAGAGTGAAAAAAGCAATGGATTTTGTCGGCTTGCCGTATGAATACCTTGAAAATTCACCATTCGATTTATCCGGCGGCGAAAAACGCAGGGCGGCTATCGCAGGCGTGCTCGCAATGGAGCCGAGCGTACTCATTCTTGATGAGCCTACCGCGGGACTTGACCCTGCGGGCAAAAAGTCGCTTTTGAAACTGATTCTCAATTACAATGCCGAAACGGGAGCGACCGTAATATTTGTTTCGCACAATATGGATGATGTTGCGGCTGTATCGAACCGTGTGCTTGTAATGCAAAACGGCGGGGTCGCATTGAGCGGCGATGTTGCTTCTGTGTTTTCACAAGCCGAAAAGCTTACTGAAATGGGGCTTGATGTTCCCGAAATCACACGGGTGATTCTTGAACTCAAAAAGCAGGGCGTAGATGTTGACGGCGGCATTTTTACGGTTGAAGATGCCAAAGCCGCACTTCTTTCCTATCTCGGAAAGGGGGCGACCGTATGATTACCGATATCACAATCGGCAGATATTTCCCCGTAAAGTCATTCGTTCATAATCTTGATGCCCGAACAAAACTGCTGCTTACACTCGCGTTACTTGTTTTCAGCATCATTATCTGCAAAAACGGCTGGTCGCTTCTCCTTTTGAGCGTGTTTTCGGTAGTTTGCTATTCGCTCTCCAAGCTCAAGTGGAAGCTTGTGCTTAAAAGCATCAAGCCGCTTATCCCCATAATTCTGCTTACTTCCGTTTTGCAGCTCTATTTTATAAAAGAGGGCAATATACTTTTTTCGCTTGGTAAACTCTCAATAACCGATACTGCTGTTTATACTGCGCTTTTCGTTGCGGTCAGAGTGATCATTCTGCTCGTAATAAGTTCGCTGCTTACATACACAACATCACCCACGGATCTTAC
>JAZUJG010000387.1:0-5057 GCA_045642645.1 Acutalibacteraceae bacterium
CAAGCCATAAATCTATATTAAATTTATCATCCCAACTGTCAAATTTACAACCCTTGCGGAAAGCCGATACAAGCACATCGCAAAGCTTGCGGTCGCCCCTTGCCATTACAGCTTCAAGAAATGTCATATCCGTGTTATGGAAGCGGAATGTAATTTTTTTTGACGGACAGGTTTCAAGAAGGAGTTGCTGCTTTCTTTTTAACTCAGCGCGGCTATCCTGCGCTTCCCATTGGAAGGGGGTAAACGGCTTCGGTACAAAAGAGGAAACGCCAGCCGCTACGGAAACACCCTTCCCCTTCTGTTTGTTGGGATTCCTGTAAAATTCATCTACCACTCTCTTGGAAAGTGCATTTATGCCCTCAACATCGGCATCGGTTTCTGTGGGTAAGCCTATCATAAAATAAAGCTTTACTGCACACCAGCCGCCGTCAAATGCTTTAAGGCAGGTTGTGAGTATTTCATCCTCGGTAATGTTTTTATTAATAACATCGCGAAGCCTTTGAGTGCCCGCTTCTGCGGCAAATGTAAGACCGGAACGGCGAACAAGTGCCAGCTTTTCCTTGAGCTCGTCCGAAAAATTATCAACTCTGAGCGAGGGTAAGGCGACATTGATTTTTTTCGGTATTGCCCAACCGAGTAATTCTTCGAGCAGCTCCGTGATTTGAGTATAATCGCTGCTTGAAAGCGAACAGAGCGAAAGTTCATCATAACCCGTTGAGCAGGCAAGCTGCTGACTTTGTTTGCTGATAGTATCAACTTTTTTCTCGCGGATAGGTCTGTACCAAAACCCTGCCTGACAAAAACGGCAGCCGCGCGTACAGCCGCGAAAAATCTCATGAACTACACGGTCATGCACGATTTCAACAAAGGGCACAACAAATGAATCAGGGTAAAACACGGAATCCAGATCTGAAACAACACGCTTATCGACTTTTGCGGGAGCGCTGTTTTTCGGACTAAAACTTTTAATCGTTCCGTCTGAATTGTATTCCACACTGTAAAGCTGCGGAACATAAATACCCTTTATATGCGATGCCGCTTCAAGGAATGCAATTCTTGATGCGTTTTTCTTTTTATATTCATTGAGAAGATCGAGAAATTCAAGCATCATTTCTTCGCCTTCGCCGATTTGGAACACATCCACAAAATCAGCAAGCGGCTCGGGATTGCACACGCAGGGACCGCCGGCAACTATAATCGGCATATTGAGCGTATCACCCCTATCGGCGCTTCTGAGCGGAATACCGGCAAGGTCAAGCATATTCAAAACATTGGTGTAAGAAAGCTCATATTGGAGAGTAAAACCAACTGCATCAAAATCCGTAAGTGCATCGCGGCTTTCGAGCCCGAAAAGCGGTATATTGCGTTCGCGCATAAGGCGTTCCATATCGCTGTCCGGAGCAAAAACACGTTCACACCAAAAGTTATTTTTACTGTTAATAAGACTATACAGAATCTTCATTCCGAGGTGTGACATACCTATTTCGTAAGTATCGGGAAAGCAGAATGCAAATCTTATATCAACATCCTCTTTATTTTTAACAACAGAATTCAATTCACCGCCTGTGTACCTTGCAGGTTTTTGGACAAGGGGCAAAACGGCCTCGATTTTTTCAGATAACATTTTACAAATCTCCTATTTTATTGCTTCCATTTTACAATATTATATAGAATTTATCAAGTCATTGCCGATATTTTTTATTCATCCGATTTTAAATATCTCATTAAGCCGAAAATCAAATACAAATTCATAAAAATCAACAATAAATCAAGGTTTTTAACAAAGATTAAGAATAGATTTATAATTGTAAAAAGCAATACTACGGTGATTGAAGAAATGTGTTTTATACTGTTGACGGTTTTAATGTTTAACGACAGTTCTTGCGCAATACACAACAATGCATTGTGCCCGTCAAAGCCATAATACGGCAGTAAATTAAACAACGCAAGCAGAAGATTATTAAACACTTCATCCTCATATCCCCCGATTGCGCTGAACACCCCGACAAAAAGCAGATTAACAAAAGCACCCGACAACCAGACGAGTGCTTTGTTAAAACAACCGGCATCATCAAATCTTTCGCACTCCAAGCGAGCACCAAAAGCGGTCAATGATACAGATAAAATTTTATAGCCAAAAACCGACAATACGGCTGTATGCCCGAGTTCGTGAAAGAAAGCAAAATATAATATTCTGAAATAAGCTTCGCTTCTGCCGGTTGTAATCATAATAATTGCAGCCGCAAAAAAGGAGAAGCTTATAAATACACGGCACTTACCCGCTTTAAATTTCATCCGCTGAATTTATATATGCGATATACGGATCATAAGAAATGCCGTTTATGCGTATTTCAAAATGCAAATGCGGACCAGTGGCAACACCGGTCTGCCCGACAAAGCCTATAGTTTGCCCTGCTTCTACCGAATCATTTTTATCGGTATATATGCTTTGCAGATGACAGTAGAGAGTTTTAATATTATTGCCGTGTGAAATTTCTATGTAATTTCCAAAAGAATCATCATAGCCCACAAAAGAAACCGTGCCATCAAAAGCCGCTTTAACGGGTGTCCCCTCATTAGCGCCTATATCAAGCCCGGTGTGGAATCTTTCGCCACCGTAAACCGGATGCTCACGAAAGCCGAATTCGGATGTAATCTCACCAGAAACGGGTCTTTGCATAATGCGGTTAAAGACATAACCGTTCATAGAGGCATTTACCGGAATATCAGGTGTTTCCGGTTTGTCGGCAATTTCACTTATTGTTCTGTTAACGGTGTTATTTTCGGCATTTACAGTACTTACTTCTGTTACTTCGGCAGAGGTCTCAGCTTCTGACCGTTGAGCAGACATATCTTCAGTTTTATTTTGAGCTTGATTTTTATAAGTTTCCAATGCTTCAACAAAGAGTGCATTATCTTCGATTTTTTGTGAAAACTCCGCTTTCACAGCATCAAAAAACGGGCTTGAACTCTCAGAAAGAAAAAAACAAAAACCAATCAGCAGAATACAAAAAATAAATTGATAAGCAAGTGTTGAAACAAGATAATCCTTTTTATTTTTGTCCATAAAAAATCACCTGCAGAATAGTATGCAGATGATTTAATTATTATAACATATTTTGTATATTTTCCCATTCATCGTAAAGAGAATTAAGGTGTTCCTCTTCATCGGTCAAATTATTTGTGATTTCAGTTAATTTTTCAAAATCGGTACCTATTTCGCCGGAAGAAAGCAAGAGGTTATATTCATTAATTTTTGCTTCCGATTCTGCGATTTCGGCTTCGAGCCTGGTGATGCGCGTTTTGAGTTTACGCTCATTGCTCTGCTGTTCTTTTTTTAATTTATAGTCATTCACCTTAACAACAGGTTTTACAGCTGATTCCGAGGAATTTTCATTCAAACGATAATCGACATAAGAGTCATAATTACCGTTGATTTTCACCGCACCGTCATGAGTTAAATATATGATTTTATCGGCAAGCCTGTTTATAAAATATCGGTCGTGAGACACAACAAGTAATGTGCCGTTAAAGTTGGCAAGAGCATTTTCAAGCACCTCGCGCGACACAATATCAAGGTGATTTGTCGGTTCATCAAGAATCAAAACATTCGGTTCATTGAGCAGTATTTTCAAAAGTGAAAGCTTAGCTCTCTCACCGCCGCTTAATGACGAAACGGTTTTAAACACATCATCGCCGCAGAAAAGGAACATCGCAAGCGCATTTCTGATTTTGGTTTGGTCAAAAGTGCGTTGTTCATCCCACACCTCATCAATAACGGTCTTTTCGGGATGAAGCTTGTCTGTATTCTGGTCAAAATAACCGATTTTAACATTTGCACCGAATTTAAAAGTTCCGCTATCGGCATTTTCTTCGCGGTTAAGTATTTTCAAAAGCGTAGATTTGCCGCATCCGTTGGGACCGAGCAAAAACATTTTTTCCTCTCGCAGAAGCGCAAATGACAAATCTTTAAACAATAACTTTTCACCGAATGCCTTGCGCAGTTCTTTAACGGCGAGCACCTCATCGCCTGTACGGATATCCGTTTTAAAACTGAAATGCACGCTTTTCAATGCCTTATCGGGTACGACCAGAGTTTCTTTTAATCTGTCTATCTGCTTTTGTTTACTTGCAATGGTGATATAGTTTCGTTCTTGATTAAAACGCTTCTGCTGTTCAATTATGCCTTCAATGCGTTTGATCTCTGTAATAGTTTTTTCATACTCGCGTTCAATGGCTTCTTCGCGCTCTGCTTTCAGTTTTAGAAAAACGGAGTAATTACCGACAGTTCTGACAAGCTTTTTATGAGAAATCTCGATTGTGGAAGTAGTGATTTTATCAAGAAAGAATCTGTCGTGCGAAACAACTATGAAAGCACCCTTGTATTTTATAAGGAAATCTTCAAGCCAGGTAATAGCATCAATATCGAGATTGTTTGTAGGCTCGTCCAGCAACAAAAGATTGGCATTACATAAAAGCAGTTTACAAAGCGAAAGCTTTGAACGCTGACCGCCGCTCAATGCATATACAGGTAAATCAAGTTCATTTTCCGTAAAGCCGAGTCCAAGCAGAGCCGAGCGCGTAACGGATTTATAATAAAGACCGTTTCGGCGTTCAATTTCATCGGTAAGCATCCCCTGCCGTTCTATAAGCTCTATGCTGTTGTCGGTAAGGAGTTTTTTATTTACTTCTTCAAGCTGCGCTTCCATTTCAATAACATCGTCGAAAACCGTAAGCGTATCATCGTAGAGAGAGTTATTCTCATCGGCACGCAGATGCTGCTCCATATAGCCGATTTTCAAATCCTTACCGCGAACTATACCGCCCTCATTAGGTGAATATTCGCCGATTATAAGTTTAAAGAGAGAGGTTTTGCCCGTACCGTTTGCACCGATAAGACCGATGCGGTCATTATTCTCAACCTTAAAATCGGCGCCTTTAAACAAGACGCCGTCAAGAAAGCCGAATGTTAAGTTTTGAGCAGTCAGCAATGACATTTCAAATCCCCTTAAAGTGTACTTACAAGTGTGCTGAAATCGCCCTTAAATTCAATATTT
>JAZUJG010000388.1:0-2819 GCA_045642645.1 Acutalibacteraceae bacterium
GAAAAGGCGTGGACGGTCATTCACGGCGCGCTCCCCGAGCTCGGCATAAAGTATGACCCGTCGCATTGCTACCGCAGACACGGCGATTATCTTAAAGAAATACGCGACTGGGGCGGCAGGATAGTTCATTTCCACGTAAAAGGCACTATGGATATTGCCGGCGAGGGCTATGACGACTGCCCCGCGGGACTTGACTGCCTTAACTGGAAGGGCATTATGGTAGTGCTTTACAATGTGGGCTACAACGGTATGCTTTCCATAGAGCCGCATTCGCGCAACTGGCACGGCGGCAGAGGTCAGTGGGGTGTTGACTACACGATCCGCTTTATAAGCAATATGCTTATGCCCGAAGAATACAACAACATCGTTGAAGACCCCTATATGCCGTAACTGCTATGAAGATAATAACAAAAACAATTAAAGATTTTGCTCCGAGCGAGCACAATCGCCGCAACAGCGAGGGCGATTTCATAACGCTCAATGACGGAAGAATTCTGTTTATATACACCCGCTACGGCGAAAATTCATCCGACGGCGGTGCCGCCGACCTTTACGGCAGCATTTCCGCCGACAACGGCGCAAGCTTTTCGGAGCCTTTCCCCGTTTTCAGCCGCGAACGAGTGAATGCCGACAATGTTATGTCCGTAACGCTTCGCAGAATGGCAAACGGCGATATCGGTCTGTTCTTTTTGAAAAAGGAAAAACCGATACAGTGCCGCCTTTACCTTGCGCGTTCCTCGGATGAGGGCAAAAGCTTCGGTGAGCCTGTGGCGTGCATACCGCACAAGGGGTATTTTGTGGTCAACAACGACCGCGTAACACGCCTTGAAAGCGGCAGACTTATTGCGCCCGCGGCATATACCAATGTACTGTTTGACGATGAAATGAACGGCACCTTCGGCATAGGCACTGCGTATTTCTACGCCTCCGACGATGACGGCATAAGCTGGCGCAAGCTCGGTGAATGTCAGCCGCCGCAGGCATCGGTATGTAAAACGGGCTTGCAGGAGCCGCTTGTGGTTGAGCTTGAAAATCACACATTATGGGCACTTTTCAGAACGGATCTCGGCAGACAGTATGAAGCATACTCGGTTGACGGCGGCGAAAGCTGGACCGCGCCGCAGCCGTCGCAGTTCACCGCGCCCACATCACCGATTTCAATAAAACGACTTAAAGACGGCAGGCTTTTCGCCGTGTGGAATCCCGTGCCGGTTTACAACGGCAGAAGCGAAAATGTTGACGGTGTGTGGACGGGTGCGCGCACTCCCCTCGCCGCCGCTTTCAGCGAAGATGACGGCAAAAGCTTCGGTGAACCGCACATCATAGAGGATGACGAACGCCGCGGCTATGCCTACACGGCAATACACGAGCTCGAAAACGGCGAAATACTGCTCGCGTACTGTGCAGGCGGCGTTGAGGATAAATGTATGCTCAACCGCCTGCGTATAACAAAACTGAAATTTGAGGAATAATTATGGATAATGTTCTTTTTGAAGCCTTTAAGAATGAGCAGGAACCGATATTCGATATTGCGATAATCAGCGACAACGGCGAGGAATACTACCGCGAGCCGCACGCCAATAATGCGAACAACGGCCATTCCACCACAAAACTCTTTATGACCTGCTGCGTGGGCATTCTGCGCGACAGAGGGCTTATAGATATTGATGCCCCCGTAACCTCATTTTTCACGGCAGATGAACTACCCGAGGCTATGGATGAAAAATGGAACACCGTTACGGTGCGCCACGCCATGCAGCATAAAACGGGCTTTGAGCACAACACAAATCCGTGCGAGGTGGATACAGACGAAGCGCCCGTACTGCTCGGTGATTTTCTTAAAGCGGTGTTCAGCCTTAAAATCGAGCACGAGCCGGGCACATTCCGCCGTTACAGCGATGAAGCCTACTACCTGCTTTCGCGCATAATCGCAAAGGCGGCGGGCGTACCTGCGGATGTATTCTTAAAAGAAAATATTGCCGACAAACTTGATTTCGGTCAGTGGGCGACCGCAAAATGCCCGCAGGGGCATATGATAGGCGGTGGCGGCTTCTTTACCCGCGCACTTGACAGCGCAAGGCTCGGCTACACCTATGCCTGCGGCGGCGTTTACAACGGTGAACGCATTGTGTCGCGGGAGTGGATAGACCTTTCAATGAAAGAGGATTTCGCACTCACCAATTTCAGAAACACGGGCATTTACCTTAAAACCGGCTCGCGCAGTCAGATAATTGCTTTTCACCCGCAAAAGCGCACGGCGGTATCGTGGCACGGCATAAGCCTTGATGACGGCGAGCGCAACAACAGACTGCTCGAAGCATTTTCAAAATACCTTGAATTACCGGAAAGCGAGTGGAAAATATGAATGCTTTTGATAAATTAAAAGCCGAACGCAAAACTCCCGTGCATATTCTGCACGGCACGGACTGGTGGACCGACTGCGACGATGTAGCCGCGCTGCGCCTTTTGTGCCGCGCTCACAAGGCAGGCATTATAAAGCTTGAATGTGTGGGAATAAACGCGGTCATGGAGTATTCCGCGCCGTCTGTAAGCGCATTTCTCACAAGCGAGGGCTTGGGGGATATCCCCGTAGGCGTTGACTTTGATGCACAGTATGACGGCTCGCGCTGCAGATATCAACAAGTTCTCGCGCAGTACCCGAAAAGGATAAATTCCAACAGCGAATGTGAGCCGGCATACAGACTTTACCGCCGCGCACTCGCAAACGCAGAATGTAAATGCGATATTACCGAGGTCGGCTTTCCGCAGATAATTATGCAGCTTTTAAAAAGTCCTGCGGATGATATTTCGCCGCTGAC
>JAZUJG010000389.1:0-4131 GCA_045642645.1 Acutalibacteraceae bacterium
CGCTTTACCGCGGTATTTTTGATATTTTCGTAATCATTGTCGCGTATGGGCTTGCCGTCAAATTTATTGACCTCGTCCATAAACGCGGAAAGAAGCACCGCCCACGAATAGCCGACGAGCAGAAGATAGTAGCCGTTGAGCACGGCAAGGTATGAGCTTCCGCCGAAAAGGCGGAATTTAGGCGGAATCAAATGGATGCGCACCACACCCGGACCCGCAGGGTTAAAAGTGCAGTGCTTTACGCCGCCCTTATACTCGCGGTACTGTGCGGCGGCATTGAATATGCCCATAAAATCACCTGCTTTCGCTGTAATATTACCATATCCTGCGCCCACTTGCAAGAAAAATCAGATTAAAAACAGGTTTAACATTTTATTAACATTGTTGATTTATTTTGTAAAACAGCAATTTAAAATATTACGGGAGTGACAATATGGCAATTTACAAACAGGAGCATTTCGGACTTGCGAGGAAAATAGTTGCAACGGAAACCTGCCTAAGCTGGTACAATATTCCGCACGCGGTGTTATCCTACGAAGCGGATGTTACCGAGCTTATGGAGGTCTGCAAAAAGCTCAACGATGGAATTACCGATAAAACAAAAAAAATCACCTTAAACACGGTGATGATGAGAATTATATGCGAGGGCTTAAAGGCGGCGCCGAAGCTCAACTGCACACTTGACTACAACCGCAGGCTCATTAACGGCACGCTCAATTACCACGACGAAGTGAATATTTCCATGCCGATAGTGCTCAAAGACGGCAGAATGACCACCGTAAACATGCACGATATGGGCAAAAAATCGCTCACCGAAATGACCGAGGCGGTGAACGATACAATGCGCCGTATGCAGAACAGCGTTATTAACGAAACGATGTACGAAGTGATTATAGGCGATACTCTTGACGGTCTGAAAAAAGGTAAGATCGGTCAGGCGATAAACCGCGGCTTCAGCGCTGTTTTCGGCAAGCAGAAACTTGAACATATGAAAGGTGCCGAGAAAAAGGCATATTACGCAAAGCCCGCCACCGAGCGCCTTACAAGGCACGATATCGACCAGGGCACTATAACAATTACCAATCTCGGCTCGGTAAGACGGCAGTACAAGGGAATGTGTATGATGCTTGAAATAATACCGCCGCAGGTGTGCGCCATAGCCGTAAACGCCGCACAGAAGCGCCCGACAGTCGTTACCGATGAAAACGGAAACGAAAAAATCGAAACACGCACGATTCTGCCGCTGACAATAGCAATGGATCACCGCGCACTCGATTTCGGTGACTTTTTCCCATTCTTCGATACGCTCGACGAGGTGTTTGCAAAGCCCGAAATCGTGTTGGGGTGGAGGTAAGGGTAATGATATATTGCCGATGCAATATGATATACAGCTAATGCTGTATGATATATTTGCTCACGCAAACATGAAATAATATCCGTTCCTTCATACGCCGCAGGCGTATATCATCGAGCAACGCGAGATATCACACTGCAAGTATATCATCCGTTCCGAAAGGAACGGATATCATTGAAAAAAAGCAAGTCAAATCGACTTGCTTTTTTTCATGGAGCTGCTGGGCGGAATTGAACCGCCGACCTCATCCTTACCAAGGATGCGCTCTACCGCCTGAGCCACAGCAGCAACTGTTTAATTGAGCATTACCAATTATACATACCGCGGCGGTGCTTGTCAAGAAAAATTTTAATCTTTTTGAAAAAATCTTGTTAAGCCGGAATATCAGCCTGCAACAAGCGCCCATATTACCGCCACAAGAAGCGACGGCACCATATTGGCGACCTTGATTTTTTTGTCGAACATATAATTCACGCCTATGCAGAAAATCAGCATTGAGCCGACAAGTGAAATATTATTTATTGCGGCATCGCTGAAAAGCGGACTTACGAGCTTTGCCGCAAATGTGATTGCACCCTGAATAACGAAAATCGGGATGCACGAAAACACACAGCCCTTGCCGTATGTGGCGGCAAAAACGAAAACAATTATCAGGTCAAGTATGCCCTTTGTGAGCAGAATCGAAAAATCGCCCGTGAGCCCGTCGGTAATTGAGCCCACAATGCCCATTGCGCCTATGCAGATTGTGAGTGTGGTGTTTACAAAGCCCTCGGTAAACAGCGGGTCTTTTTCGCTTCTGAATTTGCGCTTGAGAAAATCGCCGAATTTTTCGGTGTATTTGTCAAGATTTATAAGCTCGCCTATAAGTGCACCTATGCAAAGCGAGCCTATTATCATATATGTACCCTGTGTTGTGAAGCCGCTTTCGGTCTGTTTGAGCATACCCGCAACGGCGCCGCCCGCGCCTATAAAAAGCACGCTTAAGCCTACGGCATCCTTAATAATTTTCTGAAATCTTTCGGGCAGAAATCTGCCGAAAAACATTCCGAGTATGCCGCCTAAAATTACGCACCCGGTATTTATGAGTGTTCCTATCCCCACCATCAACATCACTTCCGTTTTGTAATTGTAACACACACGCACACGATTTTACAAGCATTTATTGATTTTATTGTGAAGATGTTTTATTATGAAACTGGGAGTGATCGTATGGAGTCTTCTGAAAAAATCAGACGAAAAATATATAATGCCATCGGCAAGGTCGTAAATAAAATCGCGCAGAACGAAAGCGCCGATGCGGATATTACCGAAAAGACCGTTACCGACGGTATGCCCGGGCTTTTAAGGAAGGCGGGCGCGGAGGGCACCGTGCTTTTAAGAAATGACGGTGTGCTGCCGCTTGACAAAGACCGCGAAATCGCCGTTTTCGGCAGAGTTCAGCTTGACTGGTTCTATGTGGGCTACGGCTCGGGCGGCGATGTTATAAAGCCGTACACGGTAAACCTCATTGACGGCTTGAAAAATGACGGAGCAAGGCTCAACGAGCCGCTTCTGCGCACCTACCGCGAGTGGTGCGAAAAGAATCCGCCCGACCACGGCTTTTGGGGGCATTGGCCGCGTTATTACGAGGAAATGCCCGTTGCCGACAGTGTGATAAAAGCTGCTGCCGCAACCTCGGAATGCGCCGTAATAGTTATAGGCAGGTCCGCAGGTGAAGACCGCGAAAACGAGCTTGCCGAGGGAAGTTATTTACTTACGAAAGACGAAAAAATCCTCATTGCGAGAGTGGCGGCGGAGTTCAGAAAGCTTGTTATAATACTCAATGTGGGCAGCGTTATCGATATGGCGTGGGAGGATGAAATCCCCCTTTGCGACACCGCGATTTTACTGCCGTTTCAGGACGGTATGGAAAGCGGAAATGCCGCAGCCGATGTGCTTTTGGGCGTAAGTGAGCCGAGCGGCAGGCTTACCGACACCGCAGCGAAAAAATACGAGCTTTACCCGTCTGCAGCCGACTTCGGCAAGGCGGATTACAACAACTATTCCGAAGATATTTATGTCGGCTACCGTTACTTTGAAACCTTTGACAAATGCGCGGTAAAATACCCGTTCGGCTGCGGTTTGAGCTATACAAAATTCAGCAGAAAAGGCGAACTCACAGGCATTACGGACACCGAAATCACCGTAAGCGCAGCCGTGAAAAACACAGGCGAACGCGGCGGTAAGGATGTGCTTGAGCTTTACGCCGCCGCCCCGCAGGGTGCACTCGGCAAGCCTGCGAGAGTGCTTTGCGCGTTCAGAAAAACCGAGCTTCTCGCGCCGGATGAAAGTGCCGTATATGAGCTGACTTTCCCCGTTTCGATGCTCGCTTCCTACGATGATTCGGGCGTTACGGGGCACAAAAGCTGCTATGTGCTTGAAGCGGGAGAATATGAATTATTCCTCGGCGGCGATGTGAGAAATGCCGAAAAAATCGGCAGTTTTACGGTAAGTGAAACTCGCGTTGCCGAGCAGTTAAAAGAAGTCTGTGCACCGAAAAATACTTTTAACAGACTTATAAACAAAAACGGCGAAAGGGCGTATGAAAACACGCCTGTTTCGACCGAAAATCTGAAAAATATCATACTTGAAAATCTGCCCGAAATCACCGAAAACGGCAATAAAAATCTTACTCTCGACGATGTGAAAAGCGGCAGATGCACATTAAAGGAATTCGTGGCGGAGCTTACGCCCGCAGAGCTTGAAGCCATAAGCCGCGGCGACTACACTATGGACAG
>JAZUJG010000390.1:0-4525 GCA_045642645.1 Acutalibacteraceae bacterium
GGCAAGTGGGAAGCCGAAGGCTCTATGTGGGTCGAGGCGGATACCAACGTTGCCTCCGGTGAAGCACTTATAAGGCAGTTCCTTGTCGGCAAACGCTTCTTCAGAAATGAATTCGGCGTTGACAATAAAATTATGTGGCTGCCCGACGTTTTCGGTTATTCAGCGGCACTTCCGCAGATAATCAAAAAGAGCGATATGGACTACTTCATGACCACCAAAATCAGCTGGAACGAGTATAACCGCTTCCCGTTCGATACTTTTAAGTGGAAGGGCATTGACGGCACCGAGGTGCTTGCTCACTTCTCCACAGGCAGAAGACCTACCGACAATCCGCTTGAAAATTACCAGACCACCTACAATACCTACCTTTCACCCGAGGAAATCATCGGCGGCTACCGTAGGTATGCACAGAAGGAGCTCGGTAAGGATTACCTTATCTCCTACGGCTACGGCGACGGCGGCGGAGGAGTTTCGGCAGAGGAGCTTGAATACTCCAAGCGTATGTCGCGCGGCATAGAGGGCTGCCCCGTTGTAAAGCAGACGAAATCTCTCGATTTCTTCAAGCACCTTGACAAGCAGGTGAGCGGCAACCGCAAGCTGCCTACCTGGTGCGGCGAGCTTTACCTTGAATTCCACCGCGGCACGCTCACAAGCCAGGCGCGCAACAAAAAGTACAACCGCAAGAGCGAGTGTCTGTATCACGATGTTGAAACATTTGCGGCAATAGCGAATAAAAAAGCGGGCTTTGAGTACCCGAAGGATGAGCTTCTCGCAAACTGGAAGCTGATACTTCTCAATCAGTTCCACGATATTCTTCCCGGCTCATCCATCAAAGAGGTTTATGAGGACAGTAAAGTTCAGTATGAGCAGGTGCTCGCAAACGGCTGCAAAATGGCAGGCGATGCGCAGGCGGCTCTCGTTTCCAATATCGACCTCAAAAAGAATTCTCTTGTAATATTCAACTCCACCGGCTTTGCGAGAAAGGATGCCGTTGTTGCCGAAGCACCCGTCAAGGGCAGCTTTGCAATATTCAATGCAAACGGCGATGAAGTCGCATACCAGAAAACCTACGACGGCAAAATCACCTTTATTGCCGAAGTACCCGCAAAGGGCTATGCAAGCTACGAAATCAAAAAGCAGAAGCCGTCCGAATTCAAGGCTGTAAATGCCGCCGCCAAGAAAGCCGAAACCGATTTCTTCAAGGTTTCGTTCGATAAAAACGGCAATATCGGCAAGCTCATCCATAAGGCAACCGGCAGGAGCGTAACGGTTGCGGGCAAGCCCGTCGGCAAAGTGCGTGCCTTCCAGGACAGACCGCATAACCACGAGGCGTGGGATATCAAATGCTACTTTGAGGAATTGAGCTGGGAGCTTGACTTTGTTAAGGCAGAGCTTATAGAGCTCGGTGCGGTAAGAGCCGTTTATAAGGTCGACCGCAAGTTCCGCAACTCCACATTTACCGAGTATTACATCATCTATAAGGACCTTGACAGAATCGATGTCGATTACGAAGCCGACTGGCACGAGGACCATGTCGTTCTCAAAGCCGAATATCCCGTGGATGTAAACGCTGTCAAGGCTACATTCGATATTCAGTTCGGTAACCTTGAACGCTCCACCACCAGAAATACAAGCTGGGATTTTGCACAGTTCGAGGAGTCAATGCACAAGTGGATAGACCTTTCCGACAATTCCTTCGGTCTGTCGCTCATCAACGACTGCAAGTACGGCTGCGATATCAAAGAGGGCGTTATGAGACCCACTCTGTTCCGCTGCGCAACCGAGCCCAACACCGTTCAGGACAGGGAGCATCACGCATTCACCTTCTCCATTTATCCGCACGCCGGCAAGCCCGACAGCACCAACCTCATAAATCAGGCATATAACATCAACTTCCCGCTTTATGCGGTTTACTCCGCGGCACACGGCGGCAGCCTTGCAGACGAGTATTCATTTATCGGCTGCGATAAGAAGAATATCGTTATCGAGACCGTTAAAATCGCCGAGGACAGCGACGATGTTATTGTTCGTGTTTACGAAACCTGGAACAGTAAGACCGCTGCCGAATTCACTCTCGGTGAAGAAATCGCCGCTTTGAGCGAATGCAATATGATGGAAGAAAAGGATGTTCCGCTTGCATTCAGCGGCAAGACCTTTACTGCCGAATTCAAGCCCTTTGAAATCAAAACATTTAAGGTTAAGTTGAAATAATGAACTACGGATTTTTTGCGATGATATCGCGTATGAAGTATATAGACCGCTGGGCGCTTATGCGCAATACCGAGCGTGAAAGCCTCGACAGCCACTCCATGGAGGTGGCTGTGGTGGCTCACGCCCTTGCGCTCATAGGCAAACGCCGCTTCGGCAAAAGCTACGATGAAAACCGCGTTGCCGTACTCGGTCTTTACCACGATGCGCATGAAATCATAACCGGCGATATGCCCACCCCCGTAAAGTACCGCAATAAAGTGATACTTGATGCCTATAAGGAAATCGAGGGCGAGGCGAGTGAAAGGCTCGTTTCCATGCTGCCGGAGGATATGCGCGATGTTTACCGCGATATTCTCAATGAAAGTGACGACGAGGAGCTTGTAAAGCTTGTGAAAGCAGCCGACAGAATCAGCGCCCTTATCAAGTGCATTGAGGAGCGCAAAGCCGGCAATACCGAGTTCAAAAAAGCCGAAGCATCCACCAAGAAAAAAATAATCGCCATGGGCGTACCCGAGGCGAATGTTTTTCTTGAAGAATTCCTGCCGGCTTACGAAAAGACTCTTGACCAGCTGTAAAAACATATTATAAATAACACACGGGGGCTGCCGCATAAAATCGGCAGCCCCCGTGTTAATTCATTTATATATCCTTAAAATCCACTTCTTTATACCCGTCATCATCCGGTGGCACGGGCTTCGCGCCGTTTTTCATGCCGGCAAAATAACTTATCAGCCTTACCGCGCCGAGTATTATAAAGCAGCCGCCGAGCAGCTTTACAAATACCGCCGCACCCTTAAACGGGTTTAATATCAGCGCCGCGCCGATTACCACCGCAATTATTGCGGAAACCTTGCCGCCTTTTTTATTTATTAGCGAGCCGGCTCCTGAGGCGGCAATCGCAAGCCCCGCCATAAACGGCAGCACCGAAATAATGAATGACGGATGCAGTATGAGCATATGCGCCGCTATAAGCAGCGCAATACCGCCGATAAGTGAAAGCGGCGAGGGGATGCCCGATTGCTTTTGCCGGTAGTATTTTACAAGTGTTATCACGCCCCACACAAGCGCGATTATACCGAGTATAAGGCACAGCAGCACAAGGCTGTCGGAGGGGAACGCCGTCAGCACCATGCCGAATACCACCGCAAGCGCCGCGGTAACGGGCTTAATCAGGTTTACGGGCACCGAGTTTTTCAGTTTGTTGAGAAATGCTTTGAAATCAGTCATTTACGGCACTTTCCTCTTTCTCGCGTTTTTCGGTTATCTGCTTTGTTATGCTTTCCATATATTCGCCGTGCAGCTTGAACTTTGCGGTGAATACAATAAGCGAAAGGGTAATGAGTATTATGGGCGCCACGAGCATCATAAAGCTTATGGTTGATTTTACGCCTGCGGAGTTAAGCTCCGCAAGGTTTTCGTCGTACTTTGAAAATTCAAGCCCCGCAAACAGAATAACGGTCTGAATGGTGTAAGCCATTTTCTGCAAAAAGCCCTTCATTGAGAAGATTATCGACTCACTGCGGAAGCCCTGCCTTATTTCGCCGTAATCGACAATATCGGCAAGGAAAACCGTCTGCGAAACGAACATCGCCGCGCTGCCGACCGAAACGAACACATAACAGATATTCATAAGCATATATGAATTGAAAGCGTTTACCGCAATAAGCATACCGGCTAAGCCTGCAATTTCGAGCGCGAGCGCAAATTGGTATGTGCGCCTGCGCGTGGTGAATTTAGTCATAACGGGGATTACCGCAAGGCCGAGTATCGAGCCGACCGCGCCGAAGGTGTTAAAGGTGCTTTGCAAAGTCGCATCGCCGGCAACTACCTTGAAGTAGTAAACGCCCACGCCCGAAACAATGTACCAGCCCGCGTTTGAAAGCATGGCGAACAGCATAAATATAAGAAGCTGGTCGTTGTTTTTCGCAATCGAGAACATCTTTTTGAAAGTGAATTTTTCTTTCGGCGCAACTATGTGGCGCTCCTTTGTGCGCGAAACCGAAAGCGAAGCGAAGAACACGAGCGCGCACGCGCAGATTATTGCCCATATACTGAAGCCGCGTGCATCCGCAACCTTTTTGCCCTGTGCATTTACCGTGATGCTCAAAAGGGGAAGCATAACGGGCGTGAGTATTGAAATTATGCCCTGACCGAGACCGGAGAATGCCCTCGCAATAGTCGAGATTATGTTGCGCTCGTTCGGATCGCTTGTGAATGACGGCACCATCGACCAGAATGGAATATCCGCCATGGTGTTCGTCATACCCCAGGCAACATAGAGTATTGCCACATAAATGTAAAGGGGAATGCCGCC
>JAZUJG010000391.1:0-11068 GCA_045642645.1 Acutalibacteraceae bacterium
CCTTGTTGCTATTCCCCCGATGATAGGAATGATCCTTTCGGCGATACCCACATGGAAATATGCGCTGCCGAACTCGGAGCACAAGAGAATACTTGCAGAGCTTGTTGAGAAGCGCCACTCGGCAGAACAGGCTGAAAAATAAAACGATATAGTAAATGATTAAGGGCTGCCGCAAAATGCGGCAGCCCCCATTATTTTATATTTCATTCAAGCGTTATGGGCATACTTGCAACGGCGTTGAGCGTTAAATCGGCGGTATTACCGCTTATAAACTCGTAGTAGCCCTGCGAAGCTATCATTACGGCATTGTCGCCGCAATACTTTAATTCGGGCATATAAAGCGCTATGCCGCGTTTGTCGCACTCGCGCTTCATTTCGCGCCTGAGCACCGAATTTGCCGAAACGCCGCCTGCAAGCACGATTTTTTGCGAGCCGCGTTCAACCGCCGCTTTAACGGTGTGCGAAACGAGCAAATCGGTAACTGCCTTTATATATGATGCACCCAGATCCTCGGGCTTGACCTCCTCACCGCGCTGCTCGGCGTTATGAACGAGGTTGACGGCGAAGGTTTTAAGCCCCGAAAAGCTGAAATCATACTCACTTCCCGAAACCTTAGGCTTCGGGAAGTTATATTTATTCGGGTCGCCGTTCACCGAGATCCTGTCAAGATTAACGCCGCCCGGGTACGGGAGCCCCACTGTGCGCGCGGCTTTGTCCATAGCCTCGCCTGCGGCATCATCACGCGTTCTGCCGATCACTTCAAAATCGGTATAGGTTTTAACATCTACTATATGGCTGTGCCCGCCCGACACCACAAGCGCGGTAAACGGCGGTTTGAGCGATGTATCGGTAACATAGTTTGCGGCGATATGCCCGCGCAGATGGTGCACCGGCACAAGCGGTATACCCGTGGAGTATGAAAGCCCCTTGGCATAGTTCACGCCAACAAGCAGCGCACCGATAAGCCCGGGCGCAAAGGTTACCGCTATGGCATCAATATCCGAAAGTGTGCAGCCTGCATCGGCAAGAGCCTTATCAACAACGCCGCATATTGCCTCAACATGACGGCGCGAGGCAATTTCCGGCACAACGCCGCCGTAGATTTTATGTTCTTCCACCTGCGAAGCAACAACATTTGAAAGCACGGTTCTGCCGTTCTCAACAACTGCCGCCGCGGTTTCGTCGCAGGAGCTTTCTATTCCGAGAATTTTCATAGCTTATCTCCGATAAAATATGTATACAGCAGCGCATCCTCACGGGGCGAGCTGTAAAAATTTATTCGCGTTCCGACTTTTTTGAAGCCGTTTTTTTCATAAAGTGCTGCTGCCGCCGCGTTTGAAACGCGCACCTCGAGGGTAACGAACTCATCGTTTGCCTTTATGCAATCACGGAGCAGTGCATTCAAAAGAGCATTTGCCGCTCCCCTGTGGCGCATTTCCTTTTTCACGGCAATATTCGTGATGCTGACCTCGCCGAGCACGGTGTGCGAGCCTATGTAGCCGATGACCTCGCCGCTGTCTGCAACGGCAACAAGGTAACGGGCGTCGGCACGGGCTACGCCGTCACGCAGAGCATTTTCGCTCCACGGTTCAGCGAAGCATTCTTTTTCTATTTCGGCAACGGCGGCACAATGCTCCGCAGTCATTTTAATTATATTTATCATTTTGTATCGTACCACGTTTTGCCGCATTTTGCCTCAACGGTAAGCGGCACGTTGACATCGCAGGCGGTTTCCATAGTTTCCACAAGCAGAGCGGCAACCGCCTCGGCATCCTTTTCGGGCGTTTCGATTATAAGTTCATCGTGTATCTGCATTATGAGATGCGCTTCGGGGAATTTCGCCGCAAGACGCTCGTAAACGCGAATCATTGCGATTTTTATTATATCCGCCGCTGTGCCCTGAATGGGCATATTCATTGCCACGCGCTCACCGAAAGCACGGATTTTCGCATTGGCATCATCAAGCTCCGGGAGGTATCTTCTTCTGCCGTAGTATGTTTCGGCATAACCCTTTTCTTTGGCTGATTTTTTGGCATTTTCAAGAAAAGCGGCAACACCCGAATAATTGGCAAGGTAGCTTTTTATATAACGGTCCGCCTCGGCATTGGAACAGCCTACATCGTTTGAAAGCGAAAATGCACCTATGCCGTAAACTATGCCGAAATTGACCGCTTTGGCGCGGCGTCTGGCCTCGGATGTGATATCTTCAAGCGGTATGCCGAACACCTGCGAAGCGGTAATAGCGTGTATATCGTCGCCGTTTTTAAAGGCGGCAATCATATTTTTATCGTCTGCAAGACCTGCAAGCACACGCAGTTCGATCTGCGAATAGTCGGCATCCACAAGCACGCAGCCCTCTCGCGCGTTGAAGAATTTGCGCATCTCCCTGCCGCGCGGCGTTCTTACGGGGATATTCTGCAGATTCGGCTCGGAAGATGAAATTCTGCCCGTGCGCGTTTCGGTCTGGTTGAGGGTGGAGTGAATCCTGCCGTCGCTGTCAATAACCTTTAAAAGTCCCTCGCAATAGGTGGAATTGAGCTTGGTAAGAAAACGGTAATCGAGAATTTCGGGTATAACGGGATGCTCGTCTTTGAGTTTTTCGAGCACCTCGGCATTGGTGGAATAACCTGTTTTAGTCTTTTTGCCGTGCTTAAGACCGAGTCCGTTCTCGGAAAACAGCACTTCACCGAGCTGTTTCGGGGAATTGACATTGAATTCGCATCCGGCGAGCTCATAAATCCTTGAAAGCTTCTGTGTAACCAATTCTTTTGTTTCATTGCCGAATTTCACAAGCGAGTCTTTATCTATTGAAAAACCCTCGCGCTCCATTGACGCGAGCACACGGGCAAGCGGCATTTCGATTTCACGCATAAGCTTCATCTGCTCATTTTCACAAAGCTGCGTGTACTGCTTGTGCGCGACCGTTTCAAGCACCGCAGCGCCGGCAACATATTGGGCGTTTTGCTCAGCGTAAAGCTGCGCTTCATCATCTTTGGCTTCGATTTTTATTTTGCCGAGACCGTAATGTGCGCGCAAAGCATAAAGTGAATAATCCGATTTTTCGGGATCGAGCAGATATGCAGCAAGCGTTGTATCAAAGCAGATATTCTGCACATCTATGCCGCTGCGGTCGCAAAAATCGTAAAGGCGTTTACTGTCATCGGTATATTTTTCAATAGCCTTATCGCTCATCAAATCGCTGACGAACGAAATAAACATAAAGTCACTGTTCTGCACAAGCGCAACGCCGCGCAGAGTTTTAAAGAGCATACAGACTATGCCGCCGTCATCGTATTCGCATACAAAATACGCTTTGCCGGCTCTTTTGATTTCGGCAAGCAGAGCGTTTCTGTCCTGTTCAATATAAAACACCATCGTGGCACTTTCAAGGTCAAGCTTTCTGAGGATTTTCACCATTTCAAGCGATTGCAGCATTCTTGCAGCGCCATCGGCATCGGGCTTTTTGATGCGGTAATTTTCGATATTTGTATCAATGGGCGCACTAAGGCAGATAGTACCGAGCGTTTTGCTTAAAGCGGCATTGTCCGCCGAGGCTTTCAGCTTTGCGCGCATATTCTCTTTTATGTCAATGGTATCTATATTTTCGTAAATATAATCAACCGAGCCAAACTCGCGTATAAGCTCGCCCGCGCCCTTTTCGCCTATACCGGCAACGCCCGGAATATTGTCGGATTTGTCGCCCTGAATGGCTTTGATATCAATAAGCTGCTCGGGTGTTACGCCGTAAACCTCTTTGATTTTGGCGACGGTATAAACGGGATTCGGCTGATTCGCACCGTTGGTTGCGAGCACAACATTTACATTTTCGCGCACAAGCTGCAAGCTGTCGCGGTCGCCGGTGGAGATGTAGCAGAAATCATCCTTTGCGCAGGCGTGCGAGAGCGTACCGAGAATATCGTCGGCTTCGTAGCCTTCCTTTTCCACAACGGTATAGCCGAGCAGGCGCAAAAGCTCCTTGAGCGGCTCAAACTGTTCAAGCAGCTCGGGCGGTGCGGGCTTCCTTGTGCCCTTATAGCCGTCAAACATCTTATGGCGGAATGTGGGCGCGTGAACATCGAATGCCACGGCTACACCGTCGGGCTTGTACTCGGAAATCATACTTAAAAGTATATTCATAAAACCGAAAATGCCGTTTGTTGCCCTGCCGTCACTGGTGGTGAGCGGGCGCACGCCGTAATATGCGCGGTTCAGTATTGAATTGCCGTCAACTACAAGAAGTACCATTGATTTTTCTCCTTACACATTCAAAGTTTCAAGCGTTACGAACGGGTAACCGTTCTGTTCAAGGTAATTTTCCTCGGTCAATGCTCTCAGACAACCAAGCGCCGCTACATTTGTACTGTTGCCCGGCAGGCGCACCTTTATACCCGTTGCTTCGGCAATTGACTTGTCGATACCGTAAAGCTGCGAAACGCCGCCGCAAAGGAATATGCCGTCATCGGTGATATCACGCAAAAGTTCGGGCGGTGTGACCTCTAAAACAGAGGCTACCGCGGCGCAGATGCCGTCAACACAATCGCGTATGGCGAAGTTGACCTCCTGTGCGGTGACTTCAAAAAACAGCGGCATACCGTCTGCCATATCCTTACCCTTGGCAACTGCGGCAATCGCTTCACTGCGAAGCTTTGAGCCGCCCAATGTCAGCTTTAATTCTTCTGCGGTAAGCTTGCCGACCGCTACGCCGCGGTTTGCTTTAAGGTATTTTTTTATAAGTGCATCCATATCATCACCGCCGACGGCAACGGTTTTGGCAACCGCCACGCCGCCCATGGTAACTACCGCCACGCCGGTAGTGCCTGCACCGATATTTACCACCATGGTGCCGTAGGGCTTATCGAGCATAACGCCCATACCGAGTGCCGCCGCAAGCGGCTCCTCAATAAGAGTTGCCCTGCCCGCACCCGCGCGCAGAATGCAGCCGAGGATATTGCGCTTTTCAAGATTTGTGATACCCGCCGGCATAGTGGCAACGACGGTTGGCTTAAAGATTTTATTTTTGCATATACGCTCAAGCAGAACACGCAGAAGCTTTTCGCTGTTTTCGATTTCGCTTATACTACCGCACATAAGGGGTCTTGCGAGCTTTACGGCATCGGGGCAGCGCCCCGTCATTTCGTTGGCTTCGTGCCCTACTGCAAGCACCTTGCCGGTTTCGGCTTCAAGAGCCAGCACCGCAGGCTCCGAAAGCACGACTCCCCTGCCTTCGACCGCGGCGTTTACATAGCCCGTGCCTATATCAAGACCGATTTTAAGACCGACCATTTCTGCGCCTCCGTTAGAATAATTCATTATATTATACATCGTTACAAGCAGTTTGTAAATATCGGCGCAACATATTTACAAATTCGGTTTTTTAATATAAAATACAGACAGAAAGGGTGATTATTATGGCAGGCGTAAAAAACTCAAAGCTGAAACTTCTTTACCTTGCGGAGATTTTTGAGAAATATACAGACGAAACACATATGCTCGGTGCAAATGACCTTTGCGACATGCTCGCAAAAAGGGATATACCCGCCGAACGCAAATCAATTTACAAAGATATAAATGTGCTCAGAGAATACGGGTACGATATTATTTATAACGGCAACAAAAAGGAAGGCGGCTATTTTTTGGGCGAGCGCCGCTTCGAGCTTGCGGAATTGCGCCTGCTTTCCGATGCGGTGCAGGCTGCCGACTTCATCTCGCAGAAAAAAACACGCAAGCTTGTGGGGAAAATCGAAAGTTTTGCAAGCGAAGCGCAGGCTAAAAAACTGCATTCGCAGGTGTATGTTGACAATCGTCCGAAATGCAGTAACGAGGAGTTGTATTACACCATAAGCGCCATTGATGAAGCCATCACCGCGGGTAAAAAAGTAAAATTCACTTATGTGCGCAGAAAAATCACCGAAAATTTCAGAAAATCCAAAGAGGAAAAAGAATTCACTGTAAGTCCGTATGCAATGATCTGGTCGGATGACCACTACTATCTTGTGTGCAACAACGAAAAGTATGACAACCTTATGCATCTGCGTATAGATAAAATTAAGCATCCCGAAATACTGCCGGAAAAAGCACGCCATTTTTCCGAGGTTTCGGATTACCGCTATAAATTTGATTCGGCGGACTATGCCGGTAAATTATTTAATATGTACAGCGGTGAGCCGAAACCTATTGAGCTTGCCTGCGACAATGACCTGCTTGAGCCAATGCTTGACCGTTTCGGTGAAAATGCAAGGCTGCAAAAGCTTGATGATGAGCATTTTGTGCTGCGTACCAATGCCGCAGTAAGTGACGGACTTGCCGCGTGGGTCGTGCAGTTCGGCGGCAGAGTTACGGTAAGAATGCCGAAAGACCTGATTTATGCAGTTACCGAAAAGGCAAAGGCAGCGCTTGAAAATTACAAATAAGTTATAATCAATAACCGACCGAGAGGAATACTCCTTTCGGTCGGTTATTTATTCAGTAAAGTATTTGGTTAAGCGCCTTTTCAAATTCAGGCAGCCACCAATCACGGTAACCCGCCCTTGTGGGATGAATACCGTTCGCCATATAAGTTCTGTACTGCTCTGCGGAAACGCTGTTCAATTCCGCGTTGTTCCAAAGGTCAATTACGGTTACATTCCATTTTTCGCTTATATCAAGCAGCAACGCAACCATTTCGCCGTAGCGTTCGCTGTCGTAGCGTGTACCGGTGTAAAATAAAATCGGACAATTCCAGGTTTCACGCGCATAAGCGATTACATATTCGGTTGCACCCGCCACTGTGGATGTATTAAAATCATTCATATTGAACGAAGCCGATATTTCACCGAGCGGCAGTTTTTTTGTGGCATCGTTTGTGGAAAGCTGGCACACAAAAGCATCCGCTTTTACCGACTTGTCGATAGTTTTCATTCGCGCAATATAGGAATCTGAGCCGTTATCCACAAGAGTAGTACCGGAAACGGCTTCTTTTACGGGAATAATGCCATCGCGCTTTTCGAGAAATTCCACGAAGCTCTCGCCGCGTGAAGCGGAGCCGTATGTAACTGAGCTGCCGAGGAATATAACGGTTTTGCCTGCAAGATGACTGTCAGCAAGCGCAGGCGTTGCTTCAACGGAATATTCCGCAGAATTGCCGTCACTTAAATACCCTTTGGATGCAAGAATGGGAATCACCACCGCACACAAGATACATACTGCCGCCGCAAGCGACAGCGTGATTTTAAGTTTTTTGGACACTCTTTTCATAATCAAAGGCGCTCATAAACGGAAAGTGCTCCGTTATAACTGTACTCGTGTTCCGCGTTGAAAGCGGCATAAATTCCCGTGGCGGTACCGTCTTTCTCAAGAATTTTAATCACATACACGGTTTCGCCGTCATCGCCCTCGGCAACGGCTGCAACAGGTGTAAAGACATATTCGGTTATCGCTTTTTCAAGACCGAGAACTGCGGGGTCGTATTTTTCAAAACGCGCACGAACTGCGTTATTATTCTTTTCCTCATCAAAAGGCTCGGTAGTTGCAGCCGCTGTTGTGGATGCGGGTAAGGTACTCTGTTCCGAATTTGGCGACGGCACTGTGCTTTCCGCCGATACATCTTTAAGCGGTTTAAATCCGCCCGCAGCGGCATCGTGAATATATAAATCCATACCCACCAATGCAAAAGTACCTGCGGCAACACCTTCCGCTTCGCCGTCAAATACTTCTATGAGGCAGCCGTCGACGCCGTTTACAAGCGTATTGCCGAGTTTGAGCGTATATTCCGAAACATCTTTGCTGAGTCCGAGGGCTTCGGGCGAATATGAATCGAGAATTGTTCTTACAACATTTTCATCGACCGAAATCGAACCGTTGCCACCCGTTACTTCTATTTTTGTATCTGCTGTGGCAAGGGCATTGTCGCCCCCTCTGCCGCAGGCTGCGGCTGATATAACAAGCGCAAGTATAAATGTGCATAATAACAATACTTTTTTCATAGCATCCTCCGAAAAATCATTTATATTATCATTTTACGCTTTCGGAAGATATTTGTCAACATCCGTCATTTTTTAACAGCGGCACCGCAGCGCAGATATTTTTCACGCGTTGCCATACCGCCGCGCAGGTGGCGCTCCTCCTTATTCACATCCAGCACCTTGCGCACCTCGCCGTAAAGGTCGGGGTCCACCCTGCGAAGCCGCACGGTAACGTCGCTGTGTACCGTAGATTTGGATATACCGAATTTTTTTGCCGCCGCACGAACGGTCGCACGCGTTTCGGTTATGTATTCGCCAAGCTCTATTGCGCGTTGTTCATAGGTATTCTGCATAAAAATTCCCCTTCATATATTTCTGTGAAAATATATGAAAGGGAGATTTAAAAAATTACATTATTTCTTGGTAGGCTCGTTTTCACGAATCCATTTAACCATATCGCTGACCGACTGAGCAACGCTCATAGGATTGTAGCCGAGCTCTGTTCTTGCTTTCTCGATTGAGAAATTGCAGTTTGAAACGAGCTTGCGGATGGAATAGCGTGTAAACAGCGGTGTCTTTTTAGCAAGCTTGTAGTAAGCCTCGGCGGCGGGGGCAACAGCCTTTGCGAAACCGTATGAAAGCGGGATTTTCGGCGCTTTTTTGCCGCAAGCCGCAGCGGTGGCTTTTATGAAATCGCCTACGCTTATCTGCTCGCCGCAAAGAATGTAGCAGTCGCCCGTTTTGCCTTTTTCGGCAGCCATGTGCATACCGTAGGCAACATCGCGTATATCAACAAAATTGTATGCGCCGAAGCTGAGTGTTACGGGGAACATACCGTTCACGAACATACGCACCATTTCGCCGACATTGGAAACCTTGAAATCGTAAGGTCCTATGCAGGCACCGGGGTGAGTTACAACAGCATCGATTTTGCCTGCCTTAACCTCATCAAGCACGAACTGAGTGGCGGTCGCTTTGGTTTTTGCGTAAGTGCCGTCAAGCTCGTCCGGCTCAAAGTGGTCAACCTCTTTCATAAGCTCGTTGCCGGGCAGGGGCTTGAAAGCATCAACCGATGAAGCGTAAACAAGGCGTTTAACGCCCGTTTTTTCGCACGCTTCAACAACATTTTTTGTGCCGCCGACATTGACCGCCCAGATTTTATCCTCCTGGTCGGCATTTATATCAATGATGCCTGCAAGGTGGTAAACAACGTCAACGCCCTCAAAGGCTTTTACAAGAGCATCAAGGTCGGTAACATCACCGTAAGCCTTTTCGCACTCGATGCCGTCGAACATTTTGCTGTCTTTTCTTATAAGAATTCTTACCTTTTCACCGCTGTCAACAAGCTCTTTGAGAAGCGCATAGCCTATATGACCTGTTGCACCGGTTACAAGACTGAGTTTTTCGCTCATTTTAAAGACTCCTTTTTTATGTATGAGAATAATGACTTTCATTTTTTAACCCGAACCTGCAAAAGTTCGGGTTAAATGATTATTTATTTACTACCGCCGACGCGTGCAAGGGCACGCGAGTTTGCGGGCGCAAAATTACAAGATCGCGTGAAATAATCAAAAAGATTATTCTCCTTTCATACCCAATAACTGCACTTTTCCTTCGTACGAATCCACGCTGACCTTGATAGAATCGAAGATAGCCGCACGGATATCATCATCGGTAACGCCGAGCTCACGGCAATACTTGTCGGGGATAAAGAGGTTGATATCCATAATATCGGGCAGACCGAGAGGATCGATGCCGCTGTCAACATTGCGAGCCTTGTAATCCTTTATAACGCTGCCGAGACCCATTTTCATCATCCACGGAGGGATGCTGATGATCTTTCTGTTGGCGCCCATTCCCCTTGCCTCGTAAACGATTTTGAGGAATTCTTTCCAGGTCATATTGTACATACCGATGGGCCATGCCTTTGCGCCGGTTGATTTTTCGGCAGCGCCGACGATGGTCTCGCCTACCTGACGAACGGTAAGCATTGCGGTACCGCCGCCGGGATAAAGAGTGCAGGGAAGCTTATCCATACGCTTGATCTGCTCAATAAGGATAACCCAAACGGGCTTTCTGCCGGGCTGAGTGCCGAAAATGTAGGGAAGCTCAAGCACTGCAACATCAAAGTTTTCATCCGCGAATGAGAAAGCAACATTCTCCTGGTCAACACGGCTTCTGATGTACTGATGCTTTTCGCAAAGCTTCATTTCGGGGCGCTCTTTTGCAAGGTATGCAAAATATGAGCCGAGAACGACAGCCTTTTTAACGCCAACTTCCTTGGCGATGGGAAGGATTCTCTTAATGGGTGCTATATTGAACTTATAATAAGCATCGTAAACGGGTGCGGGGAACTCTGCGCGCTCGTCAACGCCTGCGGCGTAAACGAAGCAGTCAAAGCCTTTGAGCATCTCGCGGAGCTCATCATCGGTTTTGTCGTTGATATTGCAGAATTCGAGCTTCATAGCCTCGGGAATGGGTGCGCCCTGCGGAAGCGGAGGAAGCGCAACACTTGTTACCTCGTGGCCTCTTTCAAGGAAAATGCGTGCGGCTTCGCAGCCTAAAAGGCCTGTACCGCCGATCATAAATACCTTCATATAAACATCTCCTTATTTCTTTTCGTTGAATTCATCGAAAATGCTTCTGCCGTAAACGTTGTGCTCATCGGCATCGTGAAGCGGAGCCCAGACCTGGTTGAAGAACGGATTGACCTTTGCAACCTCGTCATAGTTCCACTTAACTTCTCTGTCGCCGTCGATATCTTCGGGATCATAGGGAAGCGGTGAGCATTCGGGGCACCAGTGGCCGCCGCGAAGTGCAAGGTTAACGGACATCTCAAATGTATGGCCGAGACCGCACTCCCATTTCTTTTTGGTGTAGATATCGCCGGGCTCATAGCTTTCTTCAAGGAATTTGCCGCCGCGGAATGCCGCCGCCTTGCGAAGGTCCTCTATATCGAGATTTTCAACGCCCTTGGCTTCGTCATAGCCGTGGTCAAGCAGAGTAACTTCTTCGGTGGGGCGTTCAACCTTAAAGGTATCCCAATTACCGATGGAGTTCCAATTTTCCATACTGCCGTAGTAGGCGGTAATTCTGTCGTTATGCTGATTCTTTCTCCAGTTAAGAGT
>JAZUJG010000392.1:0-4456 GCA_045642645.1 Acutalibacteraceae bacterium
ACCTGAAAGCCGATTTTGCCGCCGCTGTACATAATGGTATCAAACGCGAGTGCGCTTTCGTGCAGCACGGTGGTGAACGGCTTTTTCATACCTATGGGCGAGCAGCCGCCGTGAATGTAGCCCGTAAGCGGCAGCAGATCCTTTGACTTTATCATTTCTATATTCTTTTCACCTACGGCTGAGGCGGCTTTTTTCAAATCAAGCTCCTTGTTTACCGGCACTATAAACACATAGTGCAGCCCCGTTTTGCCCACGGTTACAAGCGTTTTGAACACTCTGTCGGGGTTTTCGCCGAGCACCGCTGCCACATCCATACCCGCAACCGCATCGGTGTCATTGTAAAAATGGCACTCGTGCGGTATTTTTTTCTGTTCGAGCAGGCGCATTACATTGGTTTTTTCTTCTTTATTCTTCATTGTCGGTTATCCTTTCAAAAAGCAGACTTGTGTATGCGGGGATTTCACCGCTTAAATCAAATTCACGCGGAACGAGCAGCCTTAAATCGCCGTCCGAATTCAGATTCAGCCTGCCGCTTTTGCAGGTGTGAATGAACACATAGCTCTGCGAGGCGTAAACCACGCTGTCGGTATCGCAGTAAATGTGCGCACCCGCTTTGCGCAGCAGTTCGCGAAATTCGGCGGCTGAAATATCCGCATTTTCGGGAGTTACGGTAATATACGGCTTGTCGCCTGCCGCCTTAACGGCATTTTCGGTAAGCGCGGTGACGCGCGGCGCAACAAATACAAAGCATTTGTAATTTTTGCAAACCGCCTCAAAATCTGAGGTCAGGTAAATATCGTACGGCGCACCCATAAGCCCGAGCGCACGGCGGGCGGGGTAAACGAAATGGTCGCTGCCGTCGGAAATACAGGCGTATGCCGTTTCATCTATGAACACCGCGACCTCGGAAACCGAGCCGCGATTTTTGGTGAGCGAGCTTTCGGTGATTTTAAGAAAATCGCCGATATTCTCCATAAACTCCGCATCGTTAAACCAGCCGCCCCACATATCGAACCACCACAACGCGTGGCCGTGGCAGAGTGCGCGTGAGTAGTGCATTCTGAGTATTTCAAGGCTTTCGCCCCTGTCGCGCGGCTGCCACACCGAAGTATTGTAATGCGGCAGGTCGCAGGGCGGGTGCGTAAGGTGCGTACGCGTGTCATTTTCGCTGAAATAGAGCTTGCCGTGCAGCTTTAAGGAATCCACGGGCACCATACAAGCGTGGTCAATACCTACCCGGCGGTCTTCCTCATACGAAAGCGGCGAGCAGAGAAAATCCACACTCTCACATTCAAGCACCTGCTTTAATGCGTGGTGGCACATTCTGCGGTCGGTAACCTCGGCGGTGTAGCCGTAAAATGCCCCCACAACGAGCCTGCCGCCCGTAAGAGCTTTGACCGTTTCTGCAAGTGAGATTACGGCATTTGCCACCGTTTCGGAATAGTATCTGAACTCCTCGTAATCGCTCATACCGCCGCATTTTTCGCGCGAGCGAAGCCCCTGCGAGCCGCGCATATCGTAAGGGAACCACTCCTCCGTGTTGCCGTCGGCTATCTGGTAGCCCACAATATTTTCGCGGTAATCACTGTTTTCGATATGCTCAATGAATATTTTGAGATATTCGCGTGTAGCTTCAAGCCATTTTTCGGAGGAAAAGCACGGGCGTTTATTCCCGGTAAAGCCGAAATCGCAAAGCTCGTCGGGATTATCGCGCTCCCAACGGCGCGGCAGCGACATATTCACACGCGGGAATATCAGCGCATCGGGACAGACGGCGAGAATATCGCCTATATGGCGGTCAACCACCGAAAAATCGGGCGTTTCCTCATCGAAAATGCCCTTGGTAAACGGCGGAATCTGCCCCATATCGTTTATGGTGATACCCGCAAAATACACCGGCACCGAATAAAGCTTATATCCCGCGGCGGCAAAATCGGCACAGCGCGATTTTTCGGCATAGTAGGTTATGTAGGCATTTGCGGCAACCGGCTCGCCGTTTACGAAAAGCGACGGCACGCCGCCGAGCTCTTTAACGCAGGAATCCATTTTACGCCCTCCGAAGAATTTATGAATAAATAATACTACCGTTTGCACAAAAATTCCACAGTTTTATTGATTTTATCGCAAATATGCCGTATAATTGTCAGCATCACAGCCGAAAGAGGTACTACAATGAATATCCGCGAAGAATCCCTGAAAAAGCATTACGAATGGAACGGCAAAATCGAGGTAACCACCCGCTGCCCCGTGAACACGCGTGAGGATTTGTCGCTCGCGTACACCCCCGGCGTTGCCGAGGCTTGCCTTGTGATTAAAGACGATGTGAACAAATCCTTTGAGCTTACGCGCAGAAATAACCTTGTAGCGGTCATCACCGACGGCACCGCGGTGCTCGGTCTTGGCGATATAGGCCCCGAAGCCGGTATGCCCGTTATGGAGGGCAAATGCGCGCTTTTCAAGGCTTTTGCCGATGTCGACGCATTCCCCCTCTGCATAAAATCAAAGGATATCGATGAAATCGTAAGGACTATTTATCTGCTTTCCGGCTCGTTCGGCGGCATAAATCTTGAGGATATTGCCGCGCCGCGCTGCTTTGAGATTGAAAGAAAGCTCAAGGAGCTTTGCGATATTCCGATTTTTCACGATGACCAGCACGGCACCGCGGTTGTGGTGCTTGCCGCAGTCATAAACGCATTAAAGGTAGTCGGCAAAAAAATTGACGAGGTCAAAATCGTGGTGAACGGCTTGGGCGCGGCAGGCACGGCAATTTCAAAAATGCTGATTGCCGCAGGCGTTAAAAATATGGTGCTTGTGGATATTCGCGGAATTATTGATAAAGACGATGAAAAGCTCGGCGAGGAGCGCCGAAAGCTTGCCGAAATCACCAACCCCGAAAATCTGCGCGGCGGTCTTGCGGATGCCGTAAAGGGCGCCGATGTGTTTGTGGGCGTTTCCGCCGCAGGCCTTTTGAAGCCCGATATGGTGCGCAGTATGAATAAGGATGCCGTGATTATTGCCATGGCAAACCCCACGCCCGAAATTATGCCCGATGAAGCACTCGCCGCAGGCGCAAGAATAGTCGGCACAGGCAGATCGGATTTTCCGAACCAGGTAAACAATGCGCTTGTATTCCCGGGACTTTTCCGCGGCGCACTCGATGCGGGCGCAACCGATATCACCGAAAATATGAAAATCGCCGCCGCGTATGCGCTTGCAAGGCACATACCCGACAGCGAATTGAGTGAAACGAATATTATTCCTCTCGCGCTTGACAGAAGCGTTGCCGCACAAATTGCCGCCGCAGTTGCCGAAAGCGCAAGGCGTGACGGAGTTGTAAGAAAATAACTGAGAATTTTATTGACATAAAATATTTTATGTGTTAGAATTGTCCTTGCTCTTGTGAGCACACAATTCAATAATACGCGGAGGTGGCGGAATTGGCAGTGCAAATTTTGCGCCGCTGCCTGCGGCAGATAAAGGCGCAAAAGATTGCTTGAAGAAACAACGAGTATTGCGAAGCGAACAGCGAGCAAGACGACTATGTTTCTGATGTATCGGATGACAATTCCGACACAAAAATGCGCCGCTTACAATTCAATAATACGCGGAGGTGGCGGAATTGGCAGACGCGCTAGATTCAGGTTCTAGTGAATGCAAGTTCATGTGGGTTCAACTCCCATCCCCCGCACCATTTCGGGTGTTCGTTCAGTACTTGAATGAACACCCGCTTTGTTTTTGGTGTTTGAACAGGCTTTTGCCTGTTCTTTTTTTATGCCGTTTTGTTATTCGTAAGATACTCTACGGCAACGCCTTTGCGTGAATTGAGCGTGTAGTTTTCTTCTTTCGGTATGCTGAGAGTACCGACAAAACGGTAATGTATCACGATACGCTGAGTTCTGTTCTTACCTTTCCCCTGCACCGCAAAAACCTCGATTTTCTCAATAAGTTCGTTGAGTATGGGGGCTGTGATGATTTCCATTTCCGTAAGTTTTCTTACGGCGTTCAGAAAGCGTGTTTCGCCGTAAATCTCGGTTTCTGTGCGTTGCAGTTCATCGGTTAATGCTGATAACTGTTCCTTGAGTGTTGCTTCTTCTTCGTCATACTGTAATGTGAGCATTTCAAAATGTTTGTTGTCGAGTTCTCCCGACACATTCTTTTCAAAAAGCGTTTTGTAGCATACAGGCAACTCTTTAAGCCGTTTCTTTATTCTCATCAGTTCCGTTTCAATGCGTTTCTTTTCCTTTGCGGCTTCTTTGTTCGCTTTTTCACTTAACAGCCGTACAAATTCTTCTTCATCGCTTTTGTAAAAAGAAACAAGCTGTTTCAACTCGTTTTTTACAACGATTTCAAGTGCATCTGCCCTTATCATATGCGTTTCGGGGCAAGTTCCGCGTTCACCTACATAGTTTCCGCAACTGAAAAAGTATTGGTCGGTTTTATTGTGCTTAACGTGAAA
>JAZUJG010000393.1:0-9150 GCA_045642645.1 Acutalibacteraceae bacterium
AAACCTTCCGTGAGCTTTTCTGCGGTCTGCGCGAAAAGGGCGGCGGGGTGGAAATCAATTTTGATTTGAACTACTACAAAAACGAACGGGATGTGGAGCGTTCCCTGCGGCCTTATCTACTCGCCAAGGAGTGCGGCTGCAAATTCTACCTCGGCAGTGATGCTCACCACCCCAATGCGCTTGATGCCGCACCGCGCCTTTTTGAAAATGCCGTTAATGAACTCGGACTTACCGAAGACGATAAATTCAATTTCTGATTTTTCGGAGGAATTATGGGCAAGCTGAAGGATTATTTCACTTTTTTACTTGTTTCATCTGCCGTGTTTTTTGCGGCGGAGCTTGCTCATTTTGTCTTTTGGGGCAAATTCTTTTCGTATCTTATAAATTCGCTCATTCTTTCCGTTTATATAATCTATTGGTCATTTGTAAAAAATCAAAATTCACAAAACAGAGCATTTTCCCGTTACCGTAAATCAATCGGTGTGGTTATGCTGCTGTGGTTTTTCTGTAAATGCGCCAAGGACAGATTCTTTATGGAAAGCGATTTACTGTCACGCCTTATGTGGTATTCGTTTTATATAGCGCTCATACTTTTACCGCTGTTATGCTATGAGCTTTCGCTTGAATTTGACCTTTCACCCGTAGATTTTCGCAAAAAGCGCATTACTGCTTTAAGAATTGCCGCAGCAGTGCTTATTGCGGGCATTCTTACCAATGATTTTCACGAGCTTGCCTTTCGTTTTACGCAGGGTATCGCGCTTTGGCAAAGTGAATATGCTCGCGGCGTATGGTATTATGCGGCGCTTGCTTTCTGCATCGTTCTTTTCATACTTGCCGTTGCAAGAATATTCAGACAATGTACCCTGCCTAAAAGCAAACACTATATATGGCTTTTGATCTTACCGCTTGCGGCCGGCTTGATTTATTTGATTTTATACGGCTTTGACCTTGATTTACATATAAACAACATCCGCATTTTTGCATTGGTGGATATCTTCTGTTGGCTCTTTATGCTTTTTTTCGAGGCTTGCGATGTAATTTTCCGTCTTGCTACCGAATTGCCGGATGATGAAGTTTTCATTCTTCGCAGGATTTATTCTGAAATTAAGGACCGTATGGCTCAGACCGAAAAGCTTACCGCCGATTATGAAGGCTTGAGCGAACAGGCGTATAAATCCAACATATACCGCGCCGGATTCATACAGACATATAATAAACGAATATCAAATTTAATACTGCTCGGCGAGCAGAACGATATGCTCGATTTTGCCGAACTGACCCTTTCGCTTGCGGAATCCGTAGAATTCTTGAAGATAGGCGGAACCGATGCCGCGCTTTTCAGCGAGGGTGAGGGGCTCTTTACCGCCGCGGAGCTTGTTGCGGTTTATAAGGATTTTGAGTGCAAAACAGAAGCTGTGCTGAATGAACTTTCGGCAGTTATGGTTGTGGTGAACGCCGCAGACGGCAAAATCAGCCTGCATATTTCCGCCGAGGATAAGGAGGGGAATGCGCTGTGATGCTTTTCAGTGATTTGCCGCCTGCAGTAAGGCAAGTGCTTATGGTGCTTACATTCGCCTGTATGCTTTGCGGCGTGTATTGTCTGTTCATGTTTATAAAGCGCCGCAAATTTGCTGCCTCGTGTGCCTGCGCGTTTTCGGTTGCGCTCGGCTACGCCGTTTTGCAGTGTATGATGAGTGTTGCAAAAAAATACGGTATGGATTTCACCTTTTACGGAGCCGAAAAAGCGGCGACCGAATTGCCCGCCGTTTTGGTGATTTCCTGCTTTGCGGCGGTTTTGGTGCTTACCGCCGTTACACTTTACGGTACGCTTAAAATAAGCGGCAAAGAAAGAAAACCCCTTAAATTCAGCCGCCTGAAAGTGAAAATTCACGATACTTTCGGCTTGAGCCTTGTCGCTTCCAAGGCTTATTACAGCGGTCAGCAAATCGGCAGAGATACCGTAAAATCTCTTTACTCGCAGTGCGAAGAATGTTTTACCGCCGAAAAAATCTATGCCTGCAATTCTTACGAAAGCATTTATCAGACAGGCGGTCTTATAGGCGTAAGGCTTTTTGTAAACGGCGATTTGCCCGCAGATGAAAGGCTCAGAACACTGATTTGCGCGGCTTTGAGCGAATGTATGATAAATACCTACCGCCACGCCTGGGGCGATGCCGTCTATGTCAGCGTGAAAAACGGCGGCACGGTTATCGAAATTACCAATAACGGCAAACCGCCCACGCAAACGATTCACGAGCGCGGCGGCCTTGGGCATTTGCGTTCGTTTGCCGAGAGTATGGGTGTATCTATGACAGTACAAAGCAGACCCGCATTTTTGCTTACTTTAACTTTACCGCAGGGGGTGCAGTATGGCGTATAATGTTATCATCGTAGAGGATCAGGGACTTCCGCGAGCATTTTTTGAAAATATCGTTCGCAATTCAGCAGAATACACGCTTGCAAAATCCTTTGAGTCTGCCTGCGGCGTGCTCGACTACTGCAAAAATAATCCCGTTGACCTTGTGCTTATGGACCTTTCGCTCGGCAGCGGCGGCGATGGCTTGACGCTTTCCGAGCAGATTAAAAAATACGATTCGGGTATAAAAATCCTTGTGGTCACGCAAATGCCCGAGGCATCTTACCTTAAACGCGCAAAGGAAATCGGCGTGGATTCATTCTGGTATAAGGATGTTGTGGAGCTTTCGCTGCTCGGTGTTATGGAAAGGACCGTGAACGGCGAGCATATTTATCCCGATAAGCCGCCCGTTGTTAAAATCGGACTTTCGGACAGCTCCTGCTTTACCGAACGCGAGCTTGATGTTCTGCGCCTTTTGACAACCGGCATAAGCGACTCGGAAATTGCCGAAAAGCTCAATATAAGCTACGATACCGTGCGCACACATATAAAGCACATGACGGCAAAAACGGGTCTTTCCAAGGTGCGCCTTGCAATCGAGGCGCGCGCCGCCGGTATTGCAATCGGTTAATATACATAAAATATCACCAATTTCGGTGATATGAAAAATCTGCATAAACCTATATAATATTATTGAATTATTGCAGGGAGGTTTATGTATGAAAAGATTTTTCACTATCGTAATCGCTCTTATAATGCTCTTAGGTGTTATGCCGTTTGGCACTGTAGAGGTGCTTGCGGCAGATACGGGCAATGTCGTCTATGTAAACGGCAAAAAGATGACCGGCACCGTAACACGCGTAAAATGCGGCGACGGGTATGCGGATTTCGATGCGGTAACAAATACGCTGCGACTGGAAAACTGCACGCTAAAAGAGCGTGCCCGTGCTGAATTTGACGGCACCGTGGTTTATGCGGCGATTGCCGGTGAAACGGACCTTAATGTTGTAGTTGAAGGTATTAACAGAGTGCTGATTGACAGAAAAGTGAAAAGTGATAGCATCAACGCTGCAATATTCGCAGGCGGTGACATTAATTTTTGCGGATGCGGTCAGCTGCTTATCTCTCACGCCGTATATGAATCCGATAATAATAACATTGCCGCCATTTTTTCTAACGGCAATATTTCATTCAGCCAGGCGGAGATAATCTCTTGGGCTGAGGGTGACGGAATAAAATGCAGCAAGTTGAACTATGTTGAAAATTCCGCTGACCCCGGTCAGCCGTTTTTTACAAGTGTAACCGGCAATTCCTCCTGCGATGCGTTTTCCGGCAGTATCGGTGCATCATTAAACGGTAAAGTATACAGAGCTACTTACGAAAAAGGTTCTTATTTCGGAGTTTTTCCGGCTCGGGAAACATCAAAAGAAAATCCGTGGCAGGTTCATTCGGCAGAAGAATTGGCATATTTGCTTCGCGCGCCGCTCGACACGCCGATGTATTTGCAGCTTGCAAACGATATCAGCAGTAATGTATGGGACACCGTTGATGTTTACGGTACAAAAACCGTTGATTTGAACGGCTTTGATATATACGGTAACATTAATTTTGCGTATGATGGTAGTGTATTCACCAACATTCTTGAATTAAATGTCAGATGGGTCTTTCATAATATGTATATGTTTTCTATCAATAAAAGTTCTAATCTGACATTCGTAGATTCCACGGGAAATAACGGAGAAGTTTTTTATAATAGTAATATACCGGATAGAAACGATACAACAGCATTAAGTGATTCGTTTGCTTATCGATTTTTTCTATATGGTGTCACTCGCGATCTTTTTGATTTGAAGGTGACCTCAAGTTTAACCGTAAACAGCGGCAGATATAAAGCCGGAAGAAAAAAAGTGCAGTATTGGTCAAGTCAAGCCAAAAACATTGATGCGGTGTTTTACGGCAGTATATACGACGGCGTAGGTTCGTTTACTTCAAACGGCGGTATTTACACATTCAATAGCGCTAATGGTAAGAGAGCGAATGGAACAATAACTATAAATGATGGCATTTTCACCTGCAAAAGCCACGATTCCGGAGGATTGTTTTATAACCGCAGTAATACCACAATACTTAACGGAGGTAAATTTATTTCCGAAAAGCTCGGCACATACGACCCGAACGGAGAGGCGGCGTCACAAGAATCAGAGCTTCATATCAAAGAAACTGATTTTGAATTCAAAGACAATGCCGATTATTTTTACAACGGCAGGCAGATAACCGAATATACCGACGATTTGCTGAATAAACGCGGCACATTTGAAATTAAGCCGAAAATCAACGGTGAGCTTACGATTTCCGCGCCCGAAAATGCCGAGCAGTACAACGGCGAATATTACTATGCGCAAAATTCTTCGTTTGTTATCACGCCTACCGCATTCCCAAAATTCTATACAGATGGTGTCTGCAGTGAGTTTGAACACACATATTATGAATACACGGTAACGGATACGGCAAACCCCGCCGTAACCTACACAACTAATACATCAGCTGCCACCTTTAACCTCGGCAGTATTTCGAGTTCACAGTTCAGATTTGAAAAAGGGCATACATATTCGGTAATATGCACCTATCACGATTATTATCAGGGTACCCGTGAATTTGACCTTTCGACAGAAAGCATAAATGAAATACTCATACACATAAGCAATGCGGTTTTGCCGACGGTTACGGGGCACAGTGTGGAAGCAACATTTTACCGCAGTTCTTCCACCGACACAAAGCGCGGTATGGCAACGCTCACCGTAAGCGACTGCGGCGATTTTGACGGCGGCAGTTGCGAGTTGCTGTTTTACCCGAAAGCAGCTGAAAATACTTCACTTGCGCAGCCGATAACCGGCAACGGCAAATATATTTTTAATTATCAAAGCAATTCGGAGGGACTTGCAACATACGCTTACGAAATAAGAATGTATGACAAAAACGGCTATCCGACATTTTCTTCAAAGCAGACCTTTAACGGCGCAACCGGTCCGTGGATATATATTTCAACATCCGGTTACAACAAGCCGCTTATTGACGGAAAGTGCTATATTAAGGATGGGTTATCCGTTAGGCTCGCAACCGAAAAAACACTTGCAGGCAGCGTTACTTACCAGTGGTATAAACGGTCAAGAAATGCCGATGGCAGTTACGCTTCATCTGCAGCGGCTGTTTCGGGTGCCACGGCAAATAATCTGACCGTAACCTCAGCCGGCAAATATTATCTGCGTATTCAGGCAGGCGGCTTTTATGCTACCTCGAATGTAATCACAATCGACACGCCGCAGACTACATCGGATTTGTGCGTTACCGTATCGTCAAGCGCAGATTCGTGCAGCAAAACATCGCCCGCCACACTCACCGCAACGCCATATAATGTAAATACGGCAAAATCCGTTACTTACCAATGGGATGTAACCAAAGCGCCCAACGGCTTCGGTTACACACTGCCGTACGCGATTGGCTCAAACATAAACCTTACAACCCGTACATTCCCGTTTTCGGGCGATTTGTCGGCATATCCGCCGGGTAACTACGAAATTACCTGCAAAATCCTAAATGACGGCAAAAGCTATACCTCTGTTCCCGTAAAGGTACAGCTCATAAAAACACCCGACAGAATCGAAACCTATTATAACGGTACCTGCTTCACGGATGGCGATACTCTGTATATGCCCTCGCAGGAAAAGAGCATTACGGTATTCTCGGCACCGTATCCGCGTGAAATAACCGACGGCTATAATATTGCTTATCAGCTTTATGAGGGTAATTCCGTTACGGTAACCGCCGATGCAAAATCCTGCGCGGTAATCACACCCGTTCACCCCGGCACATCAAAAATCAAGGTTTATATAAAAGACCAAAACGGCAACAGTATGGCTGTTTCAACAATTACGGTTGTTGTGCCGGTTTCGGTTTTTGATATTTACATAAATCAAGCTATGGTTAAGGGCGAAACGCTTGAAAAAAGCGATATTACCGTTATAAGCACTTATTTATCATCGCTCAACAGATATTGGTATATGGGCGGCAGCATCGGCTCGGCGCTTGCAGACGGTACCGTGATTCAGGCGAATAACCGTTATTCGGCAGGCGTTAAAATGGTATTAAGGAGCGGATACTATCTGCCGACAAAGAACCCGAAAACGCAGAATCCGCAATCGGATGCCGTAGGTACAACGGACTGCATTAAAATCCGCTGGCATACCGACCCGCAAAACACATCAAGCTATATTGAGCGCGTTTATGACGGGCCCTCGAGCGGTACCTCATACTATGTCTATGAAATATTTGATTTTGATACGGTAAAAGATAAAACCTGCGCGTATTTTGACGGGGTGGAATGCCGCTTTATTTCGCCGGATGCGGGCACGCCGGCAAACGCTTTCGGCAGTTGTTTTACATTCAGCTCACCGAACTTCCGTCAGAGCGCCGCTGTTATTATAGATGAATCCGCAGGCAGTCGGATTGTTGCGGGTTCAACCGCATTCATTGAGGGGCATACCTATTCGGCAGGGCTCTACTTTGAAACGACCGGTGAAGATTTATATTTCAGCGATTCGCCTGAAGTCACAATAAACGGTCAGCCGTTCGGCGCGCAGCTTTCATTCAATTCGACGCAGCCGGATACCATTGAACTTACCGAAATGCTGACATTCACCTGCGGCGTTAAGGAATATGATTATATTGACAATGTGAAGTTATCCGGCGTTGAAACACCTGCTGCGGGGGCGGAAGCACCCCTGCTTGATAATGTTCACGATAGCACGATATCCGCTGATACCGATAAATTATGTGTTACCAAGGTCGAGTGGTACTCGAACGGCAATGATTGGAACGATTTTCTTGACGGCAGATTCTTTAAGCCGAATTCCGTTTACAAGGCGAGAATCTGGGTTGAGGTGAATACTGACGATTACCCGACCTATAGGCTTTATAAAGTCAATTCAACGCCGTGGCTAAATGTTGTCGGGCAGTATTATAAAACAGCATTTGTGAATAATTCGCAGACTAAGGGCTATGTTGAGGTCACCTTCCCTGCAACGGGTGAACTGACCGGGCTTTGCACCACGGGCAGCACGCAAAGAACGTGGAGCTATAAAGAGGGCTGCTTTACCGCAGCCGAGGCAGCCGTAAGCGCATACACGGTAACGGTCATAAACCACACCGCAGAAACATTCACGAATCTGATTGTGGATTTTAAAGACGGTGACGGTGACTGCTTCACGGTTAATCAGCCGGCCAAAAGAACGCTCGGCGCATACGAGCAGACGAGCTTCACGGTGGTGCCGAAGAACGACCTTACGGGCGGAGCGTATCTTGCGAGGTATGAGCTGAATTACGACGGCGGCGAGCCGATACAGTTCACTTTCGGCATAAATGTTGAAGACCGCGATTGGAACTACCTTTCGGGTCTTATGTACCTTGATGTTGAAAATAAAGACGATTACGATTATATGAAGCTTATAACCGTAACGCTTACACCGCAGGGCGCAACCGAGCCGGTTATTTCGCAAAGTTTTGTGGGCTTTGATGCACAGCCTTACAGCATAAGTAATATCACACCCAGCATTTATACCCTGCGTGCCGAGCACGAGGGCAGCGCACCCTACACACAGACGGTTGATATTACGGGCGATGCCGAGCAGAATATATATTTACCCATTTTGGGGAATGCCGGCAACAGCGTATACGGCGTTGTAAGCTATTGCGGTTGGGATGACTCCCCCGTTGTTTTAAGCTACAGAAGGAGCAGCGGCGGTCAGGCGGTTACAAAAGAATTCTCAACCGCAGGCGAATATAACAATTACACTGGCGCACGAAAGACAATAAGCTATTGCCTGACAGAAATCGGCTTTGCACAATACAAAATCGTTGTTTCAAAAGCCGAACACGTTGACAGAAACATTGTTGTTTCGGTAACACGCGACACAACAATGACAACATCGCTGAATAAAATAAACGATGTAAACGGTGACGGCGTAACGGATGTTGCCGACTATTCAGCCTGCGTAAACTACGCGCTCGGTGCAGATAGCGCCGTAAACGAGGACCAGACAGCCGACAGCGAGTACCGGAAGCGGGTAGCCGACCTCGACGGCGACGGCTTCGTCGACGTGCTCGATGTAGTGCTGCTTGAAAGAAAAATAAATATATAACGAATTGTAGGGGAGGCACCCCGTGCCTCCCGTTTGCCCGCAGGGCAAAATGCAAACAACGCAGTTTCCACGAAACCGCGTTGTTTTTTTATGTTGCATATTATAATCCGGCGCTTTGCGCCCCGAAATTATTCGTTATTCATTATGCATTATTCATTAAGCTCAATAGTCCAGCACGCGAAGTATTGCCTTTACGTCAATCGGCAGCGCTGCGATTGCGGCGCGGGCTTCCTTTTCGCGCATTACGGGGATAATGAACGCGATTTCGTTCTTCGGCGAATTTTCGCGGTGCAGAATAAGCGGCGAGTCGAATGTAGCGTTTACCGCGTTGAATGCAGCAACATAGTCATCGGCTTCGGCTCTTACATACAGCGAGTTGTACTGTAATTCGGCGGCTATAACATAATCGCTCTGTGTGGGGCCCCAGCCGAACATTTTGCGCTTTGTGTTGTGGCGCGCGCAGTCGATTATATCGGCAACGACCGCACTCGCGGTGGGGAACTTGCCCGCACCCTTGCCGTAAAATACCACATCGCCTATGGCATCGCCGCGCACGAGTATTGCATTGAAAACATCGTCAACACTTGCAAGCTGGCTGTG
>JAZUJG010000394.1:0-4762 GCA_045642645.1 Acutalibacteraceae bacterium
GTCGGCGCAGATGCGAGTAAGCCCGAAACGGAGCTTTTTTCTCACAATGACCACAGAATTGCCATGGCGCTTACCGTGCTTTGCACCGCGCTCGGCGGCACTATAAACGGAATTGAATGTACCGCAAAAAGTCTGCCCGTATATTTCGATATTCTTGACTGCTTAAATATTAACTACCGCAGGTGTTAAAATGAATATGAATTTCAAACGCAAGCTGCCCATACCGCTTGATATTAAAAATCAGTTTCCGCTTACCGCCGGGATGGCGGCAGTGAAAGATGCGAACGACAGCGAGCTTAAAAATGTACTTAACGGCACATCCGAAAAATTTGTGCTTGTAATAGGGCCGTGCTCGGCGGATTCCGCGGAGCCGGTGCTTGAATATATTTCGCGCCTTGCAGAGCTGCGCGAAAAGGTCAAAGAAAAACTCGTTATAATCCCGCGCATTTACACCAATAAACCGCGCACGGCGGGCGACGGCTACAAGGGTATGCTTCACCAGCCCGACCCGACCGAAAAGCCCGATATGCTTCACGGTGTTATTTCGTTGCGCGAGCTTAATATGCGCGCCCTGCGCGACTACGGCTTTTCGTGTGCCGATGAGCTTTTGTACCCCGACAGTTACCGCTATCTTTCGGATTTGCTTTCGTATGTTGCGGTCGGTGCGCGCTCGGTTGAAAATCAGCAGCACCGCCTCACTGCAAGCGGTCTCGATATTCCCGTCGGTATGAAGAACCCCGTAAGCGGCGATATCGACGGTATGCTCAATGCGATTTCTGCGGCTCAGCAGGGGCATACATTCATTTATCGCGGCTGGGAGGTCGAAAGCAGCGGCAATGAGTATGCACACGCTGTTTTGCGCGGCGCATACGCTAACGGTGAATACATACCGAATTACAGTTATGATTCGATTTGCGCTCTCGGTGAAAAATATATGAGCGGCGAATATAAAAACCCTGCCTGCATAGTCGATTGCAGCCACGCAAATTCCGGCAAGGATTGCTTCCTGCAGCCACAAGTTGCGCTTGATGTTCTTAATTCACGCGAACGCGACAGCGGCGTGAAAAAACTTGTAAAAGGACTTATGATAGAAAGCTACCTTGTTGACGGCGCGCAGAAAATCGGCGACGGTGTTTTCGGCAAATCAATTACCGATTCGTGCCTCGGGTGGGAAAAAACCGAAAAACTGATACACGATATATACAATGCCGTATAAAAAAATCAGGACTGAAAACCGATTTCAGTCCTGATTTTTTATAAAATACAATCTTATTCTTCAACGGGTCCGAGGTCATCTATCCACAGTCCGCCGCCGCTTACAGTTGCATAGTATTCGTAAGCATTGCCGTTTTCATCCGTAAATGTCAGTATCGAATGACCCTCTTTTTTAGCCGTAACCGAAGCGTGATTGCCGTCGGTCATTTCAACATTAACGGTGTTTTCGTCTTCAATCTCGCAAACCCACGTTCCGTTATCAAGCACAAGTTCTTCAACCTTATTTACTTTCGTCATAAATACCGAAACCACTGTTACCGCAACAACAATCGCTATTGCAAGTATTCTGTGCATTTTCTTGTCAAGCAGCACGAAAATAAAGAACAGTGAAAGGAATGCGCAGAAAATCGCGCTCAGTAAATGGCGGGGGAAATCAGCCGCCGCGCTTCTTGCGTAACTTACGGCTGCATAAGCACAGTAGCCCGTTGCCACCGAGAGCACAAAAACGCTTAAAAGATTTTTCTTTTTCACAAGGTAAGCTATTGCGGCACCCGGTATGGTCAGCAGTGTGATAATAAACCATTGCTTGTAGTAGATGAATATGCCCCAGCCGAGCGATTTGAACGGAACTTCAATAAGGTAAATCAGCGGCTGGCTTATTAAAAAGAAAACGAAGCATTTCAGCGATGCCTCAAGCATTCTTTTGCAGTTCATTATGATTATTATCGCAAACAGGAACCAGCACTCGAATGCAACCGCAATATCCGTGAACGATGTGTCCTCTAATGCGGGTATCACATTCAGCCCCGCGGTAACCACTGCCGATATTACCGCAAAAATGATTATCTTCGGCCATGTCATATTTAGTCCGCCGAAATGCTTTCTGATTTTTTCCATAGTGTTCTCCTTTGAATTTTGGCAAAATAGGGGAGAGGATACGCTTTTCTGCGTACCTCTCCGCTTAATTTATAAGGTTAAAAACGGAGGAAATAATTATTGTTATCAAGCGGGCCGCCCGTCATAAGCTCATCGGCTGCGGCGGAAAGGTGTGTAAGTCTGCGCGTTAAATCATCATTTTTAATGTGCAGCTTTTTTACCGCTTTCAACGGGAATGCAAGCGCATCGGTGAATACCGTGTAATACGCCGAGCCGCGCTCGTGCTTTTTGAGTGAGCCGTCAAGAATGGAATTAAAGGTTTCAAATATAACATCCGTAAGCTTTATTTCACCGACTTCTTTTGCGGCTGTTTTGTCAACGGCTTTGCCGAATGATATGAAATTAAAAAGCCGCGCAGCTTCCCCCACAGTCATCTTGCTGAGTTTTTTCAGTACGGGGCGGGCGAATATCCAAATCTTATCGGCTTTTTCGTGGGTTACATCAACAGCTTCAAGCAGAGCTTCAAAACGCTCTTTTTCGTTTGTAACGGCAGCATCAAGCACATTCCTGAAAAGTGTCGTGGCGTGTTCTTCAAAAGCCTCGTTTGTGTATTCACCCCCGTTGTAACTGAATTTTTCAAGTCTTTCGGTGCGTATATCCATACCGCTGTCCGTAAGCGTGCAATAGCAAATCGGGGCAGGGTAGCCGCTTATCGAAGCCACATTCACTTCATAAAAACTGTTGCCCTTATCACTTACCACCCGCCGTATAGACTGCATGTGCGAGTGACCGCTGAATATTACGGGAAAGCCTATATCGGCAAATCTTTCGGCTTGTTTCTGCTTGTATTCAATCGAGCCTTTGCCGTTAATGACTCTTTGGAATTCCGTCAGAAACAAGTGGTGGTGCTGCATACCGAAAACCTTGTCACCGCGTTCAAGCGCCTTTTCGGTCTGTTCTTTTATCCACTCAAAATGTTTATCAGAATACCCTGAGCCGCCCTCGCCGTTCTGGTCATCATTAAGGCAGAAAACCGAAACACCTTCGCAGGGGCGCACCACATACGATGAATTGTTTAAATGTGTGAAATATTCGCTCACTGCTTCGCCCGCGCCGAAATCTTTATAAAAATCCCTGAGTTCGTCAACCGCAAGCGTTTCTACATCGTGAAAAACACTGTCGCCGTCATACCTTCTCGGATTGCCGTCACAGCACCAGTCGTGCGTGGCGGTTATAACATAAACGGGCTTATGTTTTTTAAATTCATAAAGCAGTTCGCGTATTTCCTCGTGCGAGCAGCACTCGCCGTCATTGGTCAAATCCCCCGCAATAAGCAGGAACTCCGCTTGTGAGCGGAGTACCTCGTTAAGCGCGGCTTTTACAATGCCGGGTGTTTCTTTGAGCATTTTCTGGTCGGAGCCGGAGCGCCTTTCATACGCCGTACCGCTTGTGCCTAATTTGTTTGAGTAATAGTGCGGGTCTGCCATAACGGCAAACTTTACATTAAGCTCATTTGTCATAAGTTACCAGACTATGTTGAAACTGTCGCCGCTTCTCGTATAAGTCATCGGGTCAAGAGCGGAGGAGTTTTTGCAAACATCACGCAGCGCATACAGGAAAGCATCCGCCATTTCGTGGTCTTCAAAATCTATGGTAATATCAAGGTCAATAAGCATAGGCACACCTACATTGAAAATCTTAAAGCCGGTGAGCCACCAATGTTTTTCGGGACCGCGGGTGAATACAAGCTCGTCCATATTGTAGAAATCCATTTTCATGGTGAGCATTTCTTCGTCGGTAACACAGTCATAGTGGAAGCCGCGCTCTATGGGTCTGTTGTAGAAGCCGATCTCACCGCCTGCGGTAATGCCGTACTGACCTTTCCATATCTGCAGCATCCAGCTTTTGTCACCGTAATCGAATTTGATGCGCTGGGTATCATAGATCATACCCGTTCTCGGTGCGGCAATATCGTAAACGACATTAAAGCCGAAATTCCTCTGCCACGGGTAGAGCGGTGTGTAGTAAATATCCTGCTCCGCATCATAGGCAAAGCCCGCAACGGTAAGTATCTGCCCCGCAATATTGGGGTCGGTGGTATCGAAAAGCCTTGCTTCTATTTCCTGCACCGAAAGCTCGCCCTTTTCTCTGCCTGCGGGAGCCGTTGTAGGCTCCTCGGTGGTCGTCTCGTTTTCGGATGCTTTTTGTGTGGTCGTAGGTGCGGATGTGGTTGCAGGTGTATTCTGCTTTTGTGTTGCGGGGACCTGCGCCGATGTAACGGGCTGCGTTACGACAACATTTTCAGTAACCACGGTGTTCGCCGGGTATGTTTCGGAAACGGGTGCATCTGTCGGGTTGGTGACATCATTGTTTCCGCCGAAAAGCGAGCCGACAAAATCCACAAGTCCGCAGCCGGAAAAGCAGATTACCGTTGCAAGCAAAAGTGCAACGAGCGATATGATTTTGTATGATTTTTTCATGGGGTATCACACTCCTTTAAGATAATATAACATATATATCAGAAAAAGTCATCACATTTTTGAAAAATAACATTGTTGACAATATTTTTTTGCGGTTATATAATATTTCTTAAACGGAGGGAAGAATATGTACGAAAATCTCAGACGCGCAGTATGCGAAGCAAATAAATCCTTGCATGAAAAAGGCCTTG
>JAZUJG010000395.1:0-1666 GCA_045642645.1 Acutalibacteraceae bacterium
GGGCAGATCAACTCCCGGGAATTCACAGTCGTGGCTGAGGTTCTTAAATGCCTTATCGACATCCTCAGGGTTGCTTTTGCCATCTTCAATTACCTTAAAGTAAGATTCAATGCTCTCAAATGTATAGTTGAGAGCATCGTAGTTCGCCTTAAGCTCCTTTTCAACGCTGCCGGCTTTGACGGAATTAAGGAACTCCTCACGAATAACGGCAATTTTCTGTTTTATGGCTGCAAGATCGTTTTTGAAATTTGAATATTTGGGTGGCATAAAATTTACCTCACTTTCTGTTTTCTGACCGTAATACTCCGAAAACGGCAAAAAAATTACATCGTTATTATAACATATTCGCCGTATTTGTAAAGAATTTTGCAGGATTTATCGTCACATCTGTATTATTGTATTGCATTTGTTTACAACTGCGCTATAATATTAGCAGTAATTCAAAGGCGGTGTTTTTATGTTTGCAAAAATAATATCGTTTATTCTTTCCATCATCTTTATGCTCAACACCCTGCTCGTCGGCTCATTACCGTTTTCGGGCGGGCTTCGTCTGCTCGTTCCCGAAAAATGGGAGCTTGGCGTTGGCGACAGCCGCACGGTCGACTATGTGTTCGATGACGACACCGAGGACCGCGTGCTCAGCTGGAGCGTTTCACCCGCTGATGTGGCTAAGGTGGATAAATGGGGCAGAGTTACCGCACTCAATACGGGCGTTGCGACCGTTACAGCCACCGGCTCACACGGCGTTAAGGACAGCGTAAAGCTCAATGTTGTGGCAGAGCCCACTCTCAGCGGCAAGGTAAAGGATAAGGTAAACTACCTCGGCGAAGCCGTTGATGAGGTCGACAATTTCCAGAAAATCGTCACCCGTTACGCCAACGGCAACAAGAGCATACCCGATTTTGTTACCACCGCCAAAGATTATTCAAAATGCCAAAAAGCAGTTACCGCAGACGGCTCCGTATGGCAAATAACCGACTACGGCGTGCTGCGCACCGCGAAGAACGCCCCCACCGCCAAGGATAAACTCCAGCGGTTTATGGGCGACCGCTACTTCTATTCAAACGATACCTCCGCACCGAATGTGCTTGCCATATTCCCCGACGGCGGCAACGGTATATGGACTTTAATGGAATCGGGCGTCACTCATATTGATATGCAGAAAATGGACGGCGCCGACAAGGCTGCAGAGATGAGCCGCTTCACGCAGGAAAACATCTCGCGCCGCGGTATGGTGGATGCAGGCTACAATTACGGCGGCACATGGCGCTCCTACGAAAGCGACAATGACGGTCTGTGGACTTCAATGTACGGCGCGGGCGAGCTTATGCGCTATGCCGTGCTGCGCGATGACCCGAACGCAACACCCGAAGAAATTGCCGAGGCAAGAAAAACCGCATATCTCAGTGCAGAAGCGGTACTTATGCTCTCGTACATTTCGGCAAGAACGGGAACCGTTGAAGCGTACAAGCGCCTTATGGCCAACGGCTCCGTAACCGGCGGCGCAAACGACCACAGATACACAACTCAGGCACTCATCAAGGGCGGCGACTACTCGGTATTCATCCCCGGTCAGAGCCCCGCACAGCAGTTTGCAACAGCAAAAGACCTCTTGCTGTTCACCGGCAAGACCTCACTGCTTGCAAACGACAGGCTCGCAAGCCCC
>JAZUJG010000396.1:0-11860 GCA_045642645.1 Acutalibacteraceae bacterium
ATTTTAAGCAGCGCGCCACGCACGCAAAGCTTAACCTGCTGGTCGGCTTCGCTGTCGGAATTTGCGAGAATGTGCATACGCACAACGCCGCTGCGCACACTGTCGGATGCCGTTTCGAAATAAGTGAATGCCGAGCAGGCATACACCGCCAGCACAAGCACAAGCGCAGCCGAAAACATTTTAATTCTGTTCTTTGCATCAAATTTTAACATAATAAAACCGTCCTTTCCGGTAACGGAATTATGGACGGTCTTTTTAATATTATTCGGCTTCTTTTAAAATTTTCACTCCGTAATTTTTCGGCTCGCAGACAAATATATCGTCAAATCTGTCCTCAAGGGCATCGCTGCACTCATCGGCATTTGTGATATGGTCAAATATACCGAACACCGCCGACCCGGAGCCGCTCATACACGCGGCGAAGCAGCCGTTTTTAAGCATAATATCCTTTATATCCACCCTGCCGCTTACATCAATAGCCTGCTCAAAAACATTGGCGCAGTATTTCATAGCGGTTTCAAAATCACCCGAAACGAGCGCATCGAGCATCTCGGTATTTTTAGGATGCTTTATATCGATGGCATCAAGTGCGGCATAAGCCTCTGCGGTACTGACATTGCTTTTCGGCTTAACTATAACTATGCAGCACTCGCGCAAATCCGGCAGCGGAGCCACCACCGTACCTATATCGAGTGCAAGTGCCGTACCGCCCATGATGCAGAACGGAATATCTGCGCCGATTTTGCCGCCGAGCCTGCAAAGTTCCCGCTCGGTAAGACCTGTTGCAAATATTTCATTAAGTGCAACGAGCACCGCCGCACCGTCGGCACTGCCGCCGCCGAGTCCCGCCTGAGAGGGAATGCGTTTTTCAATACTTATATGCACACCTCGGTTTTCTATATCCGTTTCATCAAAAAACAGTTCAGCACATTTATAAACGATATTGCTTTTGTCAGTGGGTATTTCCGGATCCGAGCAGCTTACGGTAATTTCACCGCTTGCGGTGGTTTTAACAGTAACGGTATCGCTTAAACCAATCGATTGCATAACGGTAAAAAGACTGTGGTAGCCGTTCCCCTTAACACCCGTAACATCAAGCAGAAGATTTATTTTCGCATTTGCTTCAAGAACGATTTTCAATAAATCACAACCTTTGCAAAACGAGTGTAACATATATATTTATTTTTTTAAAGAGTAATTTATAATTATTTCAAATAAATATGTTCAAATACCCGAAAATGTGATACAATAGCAGTGAAATTTATCAGAAACAGGTGTTATTTTGGAAAATATCAAGCTTCTCGATATGCACACACATACCGATAATTCATTTGACGGTCACCATTCCGCTATGTTCATTGCCGAAAATGCCGAATCGCGCGATTTCGACTCAATAGCGTTCACCGACCACTGCGAGGTGGATACATTCTATAAGCGCGGCGATGACAGACGCACCCGCCAGAGCTTTTTTGAGGTATCCAAAGCCAAGGCTGCGTTTGACGGCAGACTGCAGATTTTACGCGGCATTGAACTTGCACAGCCTCACTATGATGCCGTTCTTGCAGAAAAAATCATAAACGCGCAGCACTATGATGTGATTATCGGCTCTATCCACAACCTGCGCGACCGCGATGACTTTTACGATTGGACAAGCTTCGACGGTATAGATGTCGAAGCCACGATGAACGAATATTTTGATGAAATCATCGCTATGCTTGAATGGGGCAATTTTGATGTGCTCGCACATATTACATACCCCTTCCGCTACATATTCAACCACCTCGGCTACCGCGAGGATATTACGAAATATTCAAAAAAAGTCGATATTCTTCTGAGCCTCTGCGCCGAAAAAGAGAAGGCGCTCGAAATAAATATGGGCGGTCTCAAATACCCGATAAACGTCCCCTCGCCCGATATCGACACCGTTAAACGCTACCGTGAATTAGGCGGCAAATTCATATCTGTAGGCTCGGATTCCCACTATGCCGACAGAATAGGCTTCGGCATTCCGCAGGCGTTTGAAATGGCACGCGAGGCAGGCTTTGAGTTCGTGGTAAAGTATGTTGACCGCGAGCCTGTTGAATACCCCATAATCTGATTTTAATTCACTGTTTTATGCAAAAAAATGCGAAATATACATCACAAAAACAGAATATACACCGCTGAATGTATTAAAACAATGACAAGCCAATGGCTTGTCATTGTTCATAACTGTGTCCAAAATGTTCACAAAAACACCGTAATTTCGGTATTAGTTTGAATTATTTTTCCGTATTTGAAATTCTTCGTAAAGTCTCTGAACTTTACTTGAACAGAGTTTTGAACATTCGACATTTTTTAACAAACTGTATATACAATTCGACAAAAGGGGGCTAAAGTGTGCGAAAACTGAATTATGTTGTAACCGCCGAATACGCAGGCAGACCGCTTCTGCATTTTCTCAGAGGCGGGGCGAAGCTCTCCACACGCATAGTTGCCACCCTGCGCCACACCGCAAATTCGGTGCTCGTAAACGGCACCCCCACCCGCCTTGTAGACAAAGTCTGCGAGGGCGACGAAATCGCCGTTTTCATTCCCGAAAAAACCGAGCCGCCGCAGCTTTTGGAAATGGAGCTTGATATTATTTATGAGGATGACGATTTGCTTGTAATAAACAAGCCGGCGGGAATTTCCGTTCACCCCACCTACAATCATCCCAACGGTACTCTTTCAAATGCCGTTGCGAATTACCTTATAAAAAACGGCGGCACACCGTCCGCCGCAAGAGCGGTCGGCAGGCTCGACAAAGTGACCTCGGGCGTTATAATTTTTGCCAAGCATTCTGTTGCGGCTTCGCTGCTTAACGGCGAGTTGGACAAAACTTATTACGCCGTCGTGCACGACATATTGACCGGCAGCGGCACAGTCAATGCCCCCATACACCGTCCCGACAGCACCAAGACCGTTCGCGCCGTCGGTGACGGAGGCGACGAAGCCATAACGCACTGGCAGTCGGTTGAAAACTGCGGCGACCTTACGCTCGTTCAAATCAAAACGGAAACGGGGCGCACACATCAGATTCGCGTTCACCTGTCTTACATCGGGCATCCGCTTGCGGGCGATGAAATGTACGGCGGAAGCTCCGAATGCGGCATAAACCGCGCCGCCCTGCACTGTGCCGAAATAAGCATAATGCACCCCGTTACAAAGGAAAATATGACTTTTTCCGCTCCGCTGCCGGAGGATATGAAAAATATTATAAACCGATAAAAAAATCCTTGACAAACCGAGTGTGTTTTGGTAGAATACTAACGCCGCATATTAAGGGCGGGTACTGTTGTTGTGCCCACAAGCAGGCAAACAATGCTTGCGCCTCATTAGCGAGACTGAAAGAAAGCAGGTAAAATCTTATGTACGCAATCATCGAAACCGGCGGCAAGCAGTACAAGGTCGAGAACGGCGATGTTATCTTCGTTGAAAAGCTCGATGTTGAAGCTGATTCCGTTGTAACCTTCGACAAGGTTATCGCCCTCGGTGCTGACGACGGCATCAAGGTCGGCGCTCCCTATGTTGACGGCGCTACCGTTTCTGCCAAAGTTCTTAAGAACGGCAAAGGCAAAAAGGTTGTAGTTGCAACTTACAAAGCCAAAAAGAACGAAAAGCGTAAAATGGGTCACAGACAGCCCTACACTAAGGTTGAAATTTCAGCCATCAACGCTTAAGTGATGATTTCCGTCACTTTCTACAAGTTCTCTGACGGCTCCCCGAAAGGTTTTAAGGTTTCAGGCCATTCGGGCGCAGGTTCGGTCGGCAACGACATTATCTGCGCGGCAGTTTCCTCTGCAGCGTACCTCACCGCCAACACGGTGCTTGAGGTGCTCGGCATAGAGGCAGACGCCCAAGTAGACGAAGGACTTATGAAACTCACAATTCCTCAGGCGAGCGCAACAAAAGCAGCGGATACCTTAAAAGGCTTTGAGCTCCACATAAAAGCTCTTTGCGATGAGTATCCCACTAACCTAAAGATTACGGAGGTGTAACGAATGCTTAAGATCAATATCCAGTTATTTGCTCATAAAAAAGGTATGGGTTCTACCCGTAACGGCCGTGATTCCGAATCCAAGAGACTCGGCGCAAAGCGTGCAGACGGTCAGTATGTTCTTGCAGGTAACATTCTCGTAAGACAGAGAGGCACCAAAATCCATCCCGGCACCAACGTCGGCAAGGGCAAGGACGACACCCTTTTCTCACTCGTTGACGGTCAGGTCCGTTTCGAGCGTCTCGGCAAGGATCGCAAGAAAGTCAGCGTTTATCCCGTTGAGCAGTAATCGCATTCAGTTTCAGTAAAAATTCTCACCTCGTTCCCGGGGTGAGAAATTATTTTATAAGGAGTTTTAAATATGAGTAATTCCGCTTCACCGCGCAAAATCGGCGTGGTAGTAGCCATAGAAATCGATTCCGTACTCAGAAAGTACGGCGAGCCAGCCGAAACAATTGAAAGACACGGTTTCACCGTAAGAACATTTAAAAACATCAACTGCACTATGTATGTAGTCGATTCCGGCGCGGGCGAAATTTCCGCCGCATCAGCCACGCAGATGCTTATTTCCGAATTCGGTGTGGATATGATACTGAATTTCGGTGTTGTGGGCGGTCTCACACCCGAAATGGCTTCCGCCGAGCTTTGCATAGTAGACAGTGTAATTCACTATGACTTCACCACAGTAGGCTGGCTGAATCTTAAAACCGGTCAGTACCCCGGTCATGAATCGCAGTATATAAGCACCACCCCCGCACTCAAAGAAAAGGCTCTTGCAATAGCCGCAAATGCAAAAAAGGTCGTGTGCGCTTCTGCCGATAAGTTTATAGACAGCGCCGAAGACAAAACCGCGCTGCACGAAGCCTACGGCGCCGATATATGCGAAATGGAAGCAGCCGGTATCGTACTCACCTGCGAACGCAACGGCGTCGATTGCCTGCTTATAAAGGCTGTTGCGGACAGTCTGACAGGCAGAGGCAAGGAGTTCTTTGAAGCTCTTAACGATGCTTCCGATGCCTGCTTTGAATTGGTCGATAAAATCATAAAAACATTATAAGCTATAAAATCAACGGGTTGTGACGAGATCAGTTCGTCACAACCCGTTTTCATTTCAGTTACTCTTATTCAGGTACTTTTTAAGTGTTTCTATGAGCTTCGGAATATCTATCGGCTTTGCGAGGTGGGCATTCATACCGGCATTGATTGCAGCTTTCTTATCCTCCTCAAAGGCATTTGCCGTCATGGCGATTATGGGCAAGCCCTTGTAATCATCGGTATCAAGCTCGCGTATTGCCTCGGTAGCCTTAAAGCCGTCCATATAAGGCATCTGTATATCCATAAGCACCGCATCATAGTATTCGGGCGCCCTTGCCTTGACCATATCAACGGCAACGGAACCGTCATCGGCCTCCTCCACAATAAGTCCGAGATCTTCAAGAATATCCAGCGCAATTTCGCGGTTAAGCTCGTTATCCTCCACAAGCAGTACGCGTTTTCCTGCTATATCGTCCTCGTCAGCACTCTCATTCTGAACTTCGGGCATTTCATTCTTAAAAATGCGGAACTTGATTTCGCATACAACGGTCGTACCCTCACCCTGAACGCTGTCGATTTTGATTGTGCCGCCCATCATATCCACAAGGCGCTTAACTATCGACATACCGAGACCGGTGCCGTCAACACCGCTCTTTGTGGAGCTCTTTTCTCTCGCAAAATCATCAAAGATATGCTCAAGGAACTGCTTGCTCATACCTATACCCGTATCCGTTACGGTAAAGCGGTAAGAAGCATAATCCTCATCGGCACAGTCAAGCTGCTCAATAAGGTAGTGCACTCTGCCGCCGGGCTTTGTGTATTTAACGGCATTGGAAAGAATATTCATAATTATCTGATTTACGTGCAGACAGTCGGCGTAAATAGTATCATCACGAAGATTCTTATAATCGTATGTAAATGTAATATTCTTTTCCGCTGCGGCTTTTTCGATGCCGGGAACGACCATCTGCACGCCGTCGCGGATATTTACGGGCATACTGTCAAGCTCGATTTTACCCGATTCAATACGCGCCATATCAAGCACATCGTTTATAAGTGTAAGCAAATGCTCGCTCGACACCTTTACTTTATCAAGGTAATCGTCAAGGCGTTCGGGGTCATTCTTATATTTCTGCGCCATATCGGTAAAGCCGATAATAGCATTCATAGGTGTACGGATATCGTGGCTCATATTAAAGAGGAATGTGCTCTTCGCGTTGTTCGCGGCTTCCGCCTGCACCTTTGCCTTGCGCAGCTCCTCCTCGCGTTCGTGCTCCTTGCGCACGCTTTCATCCTCATCGTTAAATGCGACAAGTATATTTCTGACCTCGCCGTCACCGATTTTGATGAAGTTGCAGTTATTGTATCTGAATCCGCCGTCCTCGAGCAAGCGTTTGAAAGGAACGGTATAAATCTGCTTATCGGCAAGCTGTTTTTTGAGATTACCGGTTTCACCCGCAAAGCGCACAATCTCGCGTTCATCCGGGTGAACATATAAGTCGCAGAAGCGGTTGGCGACTATTTCCCAATTATCTATACCTTCACTGCATTTTTCAAGATAGTTTGTTGTAGTGAACGGGCTGAACTCATCGGTTTTAAGGTCAACGCTGTAAACCGCATAGTAAGTGCTTGCAAGCGTTTTGATGATATTGTAGTTCTCGCGGCGTATATCCTGCTGTTCAAGCTCCTTGCGCACGGTTTCATCGCGGTTCTGCGTTGCAAGCAGAATTTGATTTTCATCAAGCCTTGCAAAGCGCATTTCCCAATATTGCGGCACCTCGTCGTGTACTTCCATATACTGTATGGAATACACGTCCTTCGTTTCAAGCTCTTTGACTACATTATTGATAGCCGCACTTTTTTCGAGCATTTCGCGATCTTCGGGAATCACATAATTTTCATTATAGGCTTTGATTCTGTCGCTATACAGCGCGTACGCGGGAGCATCACCCTTTTTACTGTAAACATCAAATATCTTACCGGTATTGATTTCAACTATTTTGACCTCATCGTATGTTTTAACGAATTTTGCAAAAACATCCTGATGGCGTTTTTTATTGGCTCTTTCTGCAACCTCCGCATCAATATTTCTGAAGCCGAGAATAACGGAGCCGTCCTGTGTATCGCTGCCGGTAACAGTAATTTCATAATTGCGGAGCGTTCCGTTATCGTCGATAACGCACTCATAATCCTCGGTTTTGCCGTCTGCAATACCTTTGAAGAAGCAGGGATCGGCGCTTGCTTTTTGTATTTCCTCCCAATCTTCTTTTCTTATAATGGTGCTGAGTATGCGGAACACATCATCATACTCCATAGCGCCGCGTTTAACTCTTATATACTTTGAAAACACACCGTCAACGCGGTAATTGCGCAGTTCGTGCGTGGCAATATTGAAAATACAGATGTATTCGTAGTTACCCGCAAGGCTGTTCACTATGGCGTAATCCGCGTGAAGCTGCGTGGTATAGCGCTTTTCGCGGTCAAGCGAGCGTTCCACAAGCTCAATGTTTTTCTTTTCCGCTTTTTCGCTCTGCAGCTTAACTATGTAGTCTTCTCTTTCAGTAGTGATGTTGAACGCGTAAACCGTAAGGCAAACGAGCGTAAGACCTATGGTGTACCACGGAGCATCGGGAGCGAGCAGTTGAAATACGCCCGTAACAAGCGGCACACACGAAAATGCCGCAGAAGTCAGGTGCATTTTCTTAACAGCCTCATCGTTGCTGTTTACTGCGGCAAACGCGAAGCAGAACGCCGCAGAAACGCCGTAGCCCGCAAACTGCAGAACGAACAGCACCATTCTCAACGGACCGGTGCAATACCATCCGTCTGCATCCGTATAGAAAACAAGATTTGTAAAAGCATTTGAGTAAAGCAGCACAAGCTGAACCAGAAGTGCCGCAAGGCGTACTGCAAAAATAACGCGCGAACGCTTGTAGTTGCGGCCGAGGTAGTCGAGTATGTAGCCCGACCACACATACGAAGCAAATGCCGACATTGTATGGAAACCGTATGTGGCAACAGTAAGCGCCAAAGTGCCGCCGAGCATAAGCGTATGCGAAGCAAAAACGCCCCATATTATATCAACGGCGCAAAACAGCGAAGCGAACACCAGCAGCTTTGTATACGGCTTGTGGGTCGTTTCCTTATACTGCGACCTTACCGTTCTGTTCCATATAATAGTCAGGAACATCAGGCAGGCGACGCCTGTTTCCGAATAAATTATGTGAGTCATTCAAAGCCTTCCTTTATTATGCCTTGCGGTAGTATTTTGACAATACCTTGAAAACATCTTCAAGAACAACGGGTTTAGTTAAATGCTCGTTCATTCCCGCCTCGTGAGTTGCTTTTATATCTTCATCAAACGCATTGGCGGTCATAGCTATTATGGGAATGGTTTTTGCGTCCTCACGCGGCAGAGCGCGTATGGCTCGCGTGGCGTCAAGTCCGTTCATAACGGGCATCATAACATCCATAAATATCAGGTCGTAAGTGCCCGCAGGCTTTGAGTTGAATTCCTCAACAGCCTGCTTGCCGTCTGTAACGGAGCTTATGACTGCGCCCTCATCCTCCAAAAGCTCGGTGATGATTTCAAGGTTAAGGGCATTATCCTCAACAATAAGTATCTTAACGCCGTCAATATCGGCATTTTCGACCTTTTCTTCCTTAACATCCTTGGCATCAAAGTCGATTTTGAAGGGAACTGTAACGGTGAATTTACTGCCCTTATTGAGCTCGCTTTCCACCTTAATGGTACCGCCCATCATATCCACAAACTGCTTGGTGATAGCCATACCGAGACCCGTGCCCTTGTAGTTTGTGCGGCTTCCCTCGGATTCCTGCGAGAACGCCTCGAAAATCTTGGGAATAAAGTCGGGCGCCATACCCATACCGGTATCTTCGATTTCAAAGGTAATGTCAACCGAATCACCGCGCGGCACATCCTGTATAATACGGAACCAGATCGTGCCGCCGTCGGGCGTGAATTTCACGGCATTGCCTATAATATTTATCATTACCTGCCGCAAGTGGAGCATATCGCCGAACAGATGCGGATAGTCGATATCGATTTCCTCAATAATGAAATCAACTTTTCTGTTTAAAAGCTGACCTGAGATTATAGATGAGCAGTTATCCACAAGCACGCGCACATCCATGGGCTCGCTCATTATTTTGGTTTTGCCGGATTCAATACGGCTCATATCGAGCACATCGTTTATAAGGCTCAACAGGTGCTGTGAAGCGCCGCTGATTTTATTGAGGCAATCCTCCACTTTGGGCGAAAGATTTTCCTCCTTCATGGCAATTTCGGTCATACCGATAATGCCGTTTATGGGTGTTCGTATATCGTGGCTCATATTGGAAAGGAATTTGGTTTTCGCCTGTGAAGCCTCCTCGGCGGCGGAGACTGCCTCCTCAAGTGCTTCGTTGGTGCTCTGCTTTTCCTTGATGAGCTTGTTTATGGCATACCAGCGGTAGACTATGAGAATTACCGCAAAGCCGAGAATTATTATAAGCGTGCTGCCGATTATGAGGTATGTAAGCATACTGTTTACGGCACCGTCGGCAGTAGCCGCAACGCCTTCGGACGGTGTTGCAACAAGCAGGCTTAAACCCGCGCCGGAAATCGGTACCGTGGCAAAGGTGATTTTCTGCCCGTTCAGCAGGTACTCGCCGTTTGATGCTTTGCCGCTCATAACGGCATCCATGGTTTTGCCCTTGCTCACATGGTTGTAAAGCCCGCCCTCATCAAGTGTTTCAAAAAAAGTTTTTTCACCGAAAAGTGATTCAAGTCTTGAATTGTGGAAAACCACTTCACCCGTGCTGCCGATAACATACGATGTGGCATAACCGTTGTAGCCGACATTAAAATACTGGATAAGCGAATCTATGCTGTGCGCAATGCCGCACTGTGTAATAAGAGTCTCTGTGGTGGTGGTGGTGGTGGTGGTGGTGGCTTTTGCCGCAATCGGCTCTTTGAGCGTTTCCACGCACAGAAGAACATTGGTTTTTTTGGAATTTATACTCAGCGGACACATATACATACGGCGAATGCCGTCACTTTCGAGTAGTCTGCCGACTCCGTCTTCATAAGCGCCCGTATCGCCCGTGGAAACATAATAATTTCCGTTTGAATCAATAAGAACAATGCTCAGATCGGGATCCTGAATATAATCATTGACACCGCGTATGAAAGAAATAACATCCGTACTCTTATCATATTTCTCACCGAGAGTCATAAGTAAAAAGTCAAGGTGCTCGTTGGCGGCATCAACATGTGTTTCAATCACCTCGGCAGAGCGCTGCGCAAGAGATGAAACGCTTTCGGTGCGCTGGTCATACATTTTTCTGTCGATATAATCATTAACGCTTTTGTAAAATGCAAATGCCACACCCGAGGCAACTATAGCCCCGCAAAGCACGAGCGCAAGAAAGCGCCAGCTCTTGATTTTAAGAAAATTCTTCTCATCCGAGGGTGCGGTATTGTTACTTTTTCTCACTAAAACAACCACCTTTAAATATGCTTATAAAAGCGCAAACAGACCGATGATAAAATCACCGATCATTTGCATAGTTATATTCAATTACAGTAACATCTTGTAAGTGGTCAGTGCTGCCGCCACTTTCTTATAGCTCTCGTTCATCTTCTCAACAAGGGCATTGATATCGTTTGAGGGATTACCGTCGCGCAAATCCTCGGTAACGGCGCTTGCGGTAGTGTATAACTCCGTAAAGCCGAGGTTTGAAGCAACACCCTTTAGTGTATGTGCCGCCCTGAAGCTTGTGGTAATATCGCCTTTGGCAAATGCTTCATTAAAATCTTTGAGTGTGGTATCGTCAAGGAAACGCATAGCGAACTTTTCGACTCGCGCTTCTGTCATCAATCGTGACATAACTCCGTCAAAATCGCCCGCGATGCGAGCGTAGCAATCTTTAATTGTCATTGTATATTACCTCACATTTCATCATCAAGGCTGAGCGTCATAAACTGAATGCCGCCGTTGTCGCCGCTGCTGCCGGAATAAAGCATAATGGTGTTCTGCACTCTGCGGCGAACGACCGATGCATCGAACGGACGGCTGATAAAGTCGCTCACACCGAGCTCATAAGCACGGTCGATATGTTCAAGAGAATATTCGCACGAAATAAGCACAACGGGCAATTTGCTTATCCAGTTGTTTTTATTCATAACGTCAAGTACACCGAAGCCGTCAACATTGGGCATAACAATGTCGAGCAGAACGAGTGAAAACTCAAATGAGCGCCTGACGAGAATATCAAGAGCCTTCTTGCCGTCTTCGGCACACTCAATATCGTATTGGTCTTCAAGAATATCGGTAAGCAGCTCGCGGTTCATCTCGCTGTCGTCAACTATAAGAATCTTTTTCTTCTTCATAAATTCATCTCCCGATAACCGATTATTATTTACGATATTATGATACCACATTCACTTCAACAATTAAACCCTCAATACTGCACACCGATGTACGCATTTTACTCGCAAACTCCCCAAAAGCGCATTTTTTACGCAATTTGCGCCGAAAATACGCAAAAATACGCACCGTTGGTTTTTACCGCAGGCGCGTATCAATTTGTGATTATATCTGTTATAAATTTTTTATATAGGTTTATTTCACCGTTTTAAATTCCTTCCATTCGGATTTGAATTCAGCATACACGCTGCGCGACGGGTAAAGCACTGTTTTATCCGCCAGAACTATTCCGGAGCTGTTCACCGATGCAACGACAGCAAGGTTAACGACCGTACTCACCGAGCTGAATGCAAATCTGCCCGATGCGGTAAGTGCA
>JAZUJG010000397.1:0-8590 GCA_045642645.1 Acutalibacteraceae bacterium
GCATTGATTTCAGGCATCAGTACGGATGATCCGGTGCTTGTGAGTGTGCCGAATTTTTCCGGTGCGTGCAAGGTTTATATAAATAAACAATGCGTTTATTCAAACCGCAGTTTTAAATACGCAAACCCGAACAGCGAGGGAACATTTCAGATAAATACCGCTCCCGTTACACTTGAAAATGACGGCGAACCGCTTGAAATAGTGGTGGAGGTTGACTGTGATTATTCGAGCGGTCTTACATCGCTGCCGATGCTTTCTACATATGAAAGGTATCAGAGCCTTGAAATGACCTCGATAGCCGCGCGTTATCTGTTTATAGGCGTTGCATTATTCTTTGCGCTGCTTACTCTTATGCTCAGCATAATGACCAAGGATTCCTACAAGCGCTTCTGGCTTTGCGCTCTGTGCGCGATATTTGTTATTAAGCTGCTTATTTCCGAGGATGGCTACACCGTTTCGCACAGTTTACTGTTCGATTTGAATTTTGAAGTGCTTTCCTCCGTAAACTTTGTGCTCACATATATTATAAAGCTCGCTATGATGATGCACATGGTAAATGTGCTTGAGCTTAATCTTGACCAGCGCTTTACGGCGATCATCGCAGGGCTTTTCCTTGTGTGTGCGTTCTTTCCGTACTTTGTGTACGACCAAATCTATGTTGCAACCACATATTTGCTGCTGCAATCCGTTACTTATGTATTCGATATATATATGATATGGCGTATATGCGGCGCGGTAGTACGAAAGCACCGTTTTTCAGTGTTGTATCTTGTAAGCTACTGCATTACCGCAGGTGCAATAGTGCTTGACAATTTCAATATAAACGGCTATGTTTCGCAGCGCATAAACCTTGTTATGCCGGTTGCGTGTACGGCATTTATATGCTGCGCAACGGTGGTGCACGCGGTCGAAACAGTTGAGGCATTCAATGCGCAGAAAAGGGCGACCGAGCTCACAAAAGAGCTTGCAGAGGTAAATATGACTCTTATGCTAAGTCAGATACAACCGCATTTTTTGTATAATGCGCTCAACACCATAAAATACCTTACAAAAAAAGACCCCAAGAATGCCGAAGCCGCAATAGTGAAGTTTTCGAGCTACCTGCGTGCAAATATGGATTCGCTTACGCAGAGAACACCCATTGACTTTGAAAAAGAACTTGACCATGTTAAGAATTATGCCGATATTGAGCAGCTGCGTTTCGGCGACAGGCTTAAAATCGAGTATGATATTTCGGCAAGCAATTTTAAAGTGCCGCCGCTGACGCTGCAGCCGATTGTCGAGAACGCAATCAAGCACGGCGTTAACCAGAAGCCTGAGGGCGGAACGGTTAAAATCACAACGCGTGAGGAACAAAACAATTTTGTTATTACCGTGGTTGATGACGGCGTGGGTTTTGATGTCGACGAGGTTGCGAATGACGGCAAAAGCCATGTCGGTATTAAAAACATCAAGGTACGCTTAAAAGAAATGTGCGGTGCTTCGGTCGATGTGAAAAGCGAACGCGGTGCAGGCACAAGCGTTGCCGTTACTATACCCAAAGCAGAGGAGGAGAAATAAATATGAAAATTCTTGCAGTTGATGATGAGATACTTGCTCTTGAGGATTTTGAGGACACCTGCCGTGAAGCAGGCATAACAGACGAAATCGTTAAAATAAACAATCCACTTGATGCGTTAAGCTATGCCGCGGTAAATAAAGTGGATATTGCATTCCTCGATGTTGAAATGCCTGTTATAAAGGGTATTGACCTTGCACGCAGAATAAAGGCGCTCAACAGAAACGTGCGCATTATTTTTGCCACGGGTTACGGCGAATATGCGCTTGAAGCATTCAAGGTGGATGCGGTCGATTATGTTATGAAGCCCTATGATGCGGCGGCAATAAAAAAAGCATACGACAAAGCTATGCTTGTTAAGGATGCCGAAGCCGAAAACCATATCTTTATTAAGACATTCGGTTATTTTGATGTGTTTGTTGACGGAAAGTCCGTTGCATTCACAAGCGCAAAGTCGAAAGAACTGCTTGCTCTGCTTGTGGACAGGAACGGCGGCGTGGTAAGCACCGAGCAGGCTATTTCGGTACTGTGGAACGGCAGAGAGTACGATGATACCGTACAGTCGCTTTTCAGAAAGGTGCTTAAATCTTTAAGAAGCACTCTCGAAGAAGCCGGCATTTCGGAAATACTTGTCGATAACAGAAATCAGCGCAGCATAGACAAGAGTAAATTTACCTGCGATTTGTACGATTACCTTGAAAAGAAGCAAGCCTCCAAGTATAAGTATTACGGCGAATATATGGAGCAGTATGCTCAATGGTCGGGGGATACGAAAGAGAAGCTTTAAGCGCATTTTCAGTTTCCGGTTTTCAGTTTTATTATAAAATAACGCGGCTTGCATAAGCCGCGTTTATTATTTTCGGAAACCGAAAGCTTGAAAAATGTTACATTTTACCGTTTTCGAAAGTATTGTATGCGAAAGGGGGTGAATTGAGAGCGTGAAAAAGGCTGAAGACATATTTAAGGAAGTGTCGGAGCGCAATGCCGATACGGTTTACAGGCTTGCATATTCGCAGACCAAAAATCCACACGATGCCGATGATGTTTTTCAGGAGGTGTTTTACCGCTATTTGAAACACAGACCTGAATTTGAATCACCCGAGCACGAAAAGGCGTGGTTTATTCGCGTTACTCTCAATCTTACCAAAACGCATTTTAAATCATTTTGGAAAACCAAGACCGCAGAGCTTACCGAAACTGCCGACTATGACGGTTGGGAAAACGAATTTGACGGGCAGGCTGTTGACCGTATTTATCTGCAGACGGCGTTGAAAAAGCTGCCGAAAAAATACAGGGCGGTGCTTCACCTTTTTTATTACGAGGAATTGCAGACGCGCGATATTGCAAAAATACTGAAAACAAGCGATGCCAATACACGAATGCTTTTGAGCAGAGCAAGAAAAATGCTCAAAGAAATTTTAGAAAGAGAGGCATAATATGAAAGCGGAATATAAAGAACTGTTTAACGCAATTACTCCCGACAGCGAACTTCTCGGGAATATGAACGGGCACACAATTAAGGCGCACCACACCGCAAAAACGGCGAAAGCCGCGGCAAAAACAATGCTTACAGTCATACTTGCCGCTTCGCTTATGGTCGTATCGTTTGCGGGAATTGCCGCGCCTGAATTTCTTGTGTCGTTACTCGGCGGCAAGCAGGAAAAGGTGAACGAACTGTTTTACGGCGAAAAAATCACCTTTGACGGCAGCGGCGAATTTCAATTCGTTTATAAAGGAATGCTTGCAAATGCCTTTACTTCATATATTATGTATGAAATTCACTCGCCGGAAAGTTATGCTTTCTCAAACGGGGAAAGCATAGAATATTATGATGATATGAGCGTTGAAATCAAGCCGTTTGGGGTAGGTGCGGGCGGCTATTCGGGCGGCTTGAAATACCGCGACGAGCATACGCTCGACGGAATAATTATATGGAACGGTTCATCTCCGCTGCCCGGTATGAAAGCGCAGCTGAGCGCATCAAAAATAGGGGTGTTCAAAAAGACCTTTGATGATGCGGGCGAAAATCTTACGGGCGTTGAGCGCGAAACCGTTGCAAACGGAAATTGGAGTGTTAAAACGGATTTTCGCTGCAGCAACGCTCACATGAAATACGATGTGAACGCAGAGATGATCAAAAACAATTCTGTAATAAAACTTAATTCCGTAAGGGTTACGCCGATCGATGTTGCAATAAATGCGAAATACACCGGCAGCCGCTTCACTATGGGCGATAATAAAGGCGAGGTCGACTACCTTGCACTTACCGCAAAATATAATGACGGTACGGTGGTTGACTGCGGCAATCTTTCATTCTCGGAAAGCTACAATGAAAAAACGGGTGAGGGCGAAATAAAGTTCACCGCACTGCCTGCCGATATTCTTGAATACACCGAAATATGCGAGCTGACGGTAAGCGATGCACAAAACACCGTGCTTGCGGTGATTACCTTAAAATAAAAATCATAAAAAAGCGGCGCGGTGCAAAAACCGCGCTGTTTTTATAAAACCGAAAGCTTACTCACTTCTTCTGCGCATTACCGCCGAAACGATTTTGAACAGCGCAAGGTACACAAGCGCACCGAGCAGTATGCCGCCTAAATCCACGCCCAGATCAAAAAGCTGGAACGCTCTGCCGGGCACGAAAATCTGGTGGATTTCATCCGTCCACGCGTAGCCCCACGCGCATATTACGGGCAGGGGCTGCTTCGTTTTGCCGAAGCGGGCAAAAAAGACATTCGCAGTTAAAAACGAAAGCAGGGCGAATTCCGAAAAATGCGCCGCCGTTCGCACAAAATCCTCGGTGGCTTTCGGTATGAAGAATTGCACTAACCCCAGTACCCATCCGCTTGTGTCGGTTGATTCTTCGGCGGTTTGCGCCGAAAGGTAAAAGATAACGCACATAACCGCTAAAGTCGGCACAAGCGAGGCGATGTAATACTTTTTATTTTTCATAACCGTTCACCTGCTTCACATGCGGCATCAAAGTATATGTATCTGCCGTTTGCGGCGCTGTATATTTTTGTGACCTGCGGTGCGATATATAACCTTGCTGTTGTGCGGAAAAGCGGGAGGAATATCGCGTTGTCAACAAGATATTTTTCCGCAGTCTTTGCGGCGGCTGTTGCGGCATCGCTGTCGTTTTCCGCATTGAATTTTGCCGCGAGCTTTGCAAAGCTCTCATCCCGGCAAAAGCAGGGTGCGCCCTTCACGCTTTCAAGCGCCGCACAGACCGTAAGCCACTCGGGCGTAAGCGGAAGTATTGCAATATCATATTCACCCGCTTCGGCAATCTTTGAAGCTTCACTCGTTTTAAAGCCGCTTAATTCGAGCTTTATGCCGTCGCCGAGCTGTGCGGTGTTTGTTTCAAGCTCTTTTTTGGCGGAATCGAGCATTGTATCCGGAACTAAGATATTTAAAACAACCGAATCGGTTTTAAGCTCGGTCAACGCGGTTTTCAGAAGTGACCTTGCTTTTTCGGTATCCACCGCCGAGCCGTCATACAGCTCGCTTGTAACGCCGTAATTACCGTCGTGTATAACATAATCGCTCGGCAGCACTCTTGCCGCGCCGCCTGCGGCTGACGGCACTTTGAAATCGGTGAGGTTGGTTGCTTCAACAAACGCAAGCCGCAGATTCTTGTTCTTAACGGCATCTTTTGAAAGGTTGAAGCAAAGTCCCCACACATTTTCGGTGTGTGAATAAGCGCTTTCTGCGCCCTTGACGGTATTAAAGCCCGAAGCGGTGATTGCGGCATAAGTGCCGTTATTAAAACGCTCTGTCATCAGCTTTTTACTGCCGGTGAAATACAGGGTAACGGATTTGTTCATTACTTCAAGTTTTCCGTTGTAGGCGGGGCTTGCGGTGAGCTTTACGGTACCGGCTTCGGTCACTTCGCTTATGCAGTACGCACCGTTTGTGAGTACTGCGGCGGGCGAAGCGGCGTAATCCTCGCCGAGCGCATCAATAAACTCCGCGCGGCAGGGTACAAGCGGCAGTTCGGCTAATTTATAAAGGAAATCGGGGTCGGCTTCGGTGAGCTTTACGGTGAGTGTGTCACCGTCGGCGGTCACGCCGAAATTTTTATCGTTGCCTGCGATGATGCCATTTGCGCCCTTAATGTTTTCAAACAGCTCGGGATTTGTTACAATGGCGCGTTTGAATGCGGTTATGTAATCCACGGCGGTTATATTTTCATCGAATTTTTCGATTTTATGCGCGGCGAGCACCGCCTTGATATCCGCGGTTACATTGTAGCGCGCATTGGGGTTGAGCTTAAAGGTGTACGAAAGTCCGTCGGCATTTACCGAATATGCCACACAACCTGCAGGCTCCAGTGTGCCGTCGGCTTCAAAGCGCATAAGTCCCTCAAAGCAGTTTGCGGCAATAAGGTATTCGGCATCGCCGTCGGCAAAAAGCGGGTCAAAGCAGTCGGGCGCTTCGCGCACACCTGCGGTAAGCTCAAGCGTTTTGCCGCCTGCGGCGCACGAGCACAGCGATAAAAGAAGCCCGGCGAGAAGTATCAAAGATAATATTTTCACTTTCATTTTTCCGCGCCTCCTTTATATGATTTGCAAACGGTGTTCATACAGCATTTTTCGCACTGCGGTCTGCGCGCGATGCACACCGCTCTGCCGTGCAGCACTATGCGGTGGCAGAAATCGCTGCTTTCCTCGGGCGGCAGTATTTTTTTGAGTTCAAGCTCCACTTTTTTCGGGTCCTTACTGTCAACAAGACCGAGCAGATTCGTTATTCTTATAAGGTGTGTGTCGGCAACCACTGCGGGCTTTTTGTAAACATCGCCGCAAATAAGGTTTGCCGTCTTTCTGCCTACGCCCGGGAGCTTTGTGAGTTCTTCTATTGTATCCGGCAGCACGCCGCCGTAAATATCGCGCACGGCTTTCGCCATACCTATAAGGTCGCTTGCTTTGCCGCGGAAAAATCCGCAGGAATGTATAAGCGCCTCAACATCCGCCTGCTCCGCCTCGGCAAGTTCGTTTTCGGTGGGGTATTTTGCAAATAACGCGGGCGTTACGAGGTTTACGCGCGCATCGGTACACTGTGCGGAAAGGCGCGTTGCGACTATAAGCTGAAACGGCGTTTCGGCATTGAGCGCACATACCGCTTCGGGATATTCTTTTTTCAGCAGCTCCACAGCCGCTTCGGCTCGCTGTTTTTTCGTCATAGATACACAACTTTCGTCAGTAAAAAATATAATACCTTTGAATTCTAACATTTTGACTAATTTTTTGCAAGACAAATAAGCAAATGTTATAAAAATAAAATTCGGCGGATTTTTATTGCTGTTTTTCTTGAAAATAACAATCCGAAGTAGTATACTCACTATGTATAATAATGCACAAGTGTGCATTCTCCCGGGAGGTAGGGTATGCTTACTCAAACACAAATCAACCGTATGCTTTCAAAGGTCGAAAGATTTGAAAGCACTCTTGAGCCGCTCATCTTTACAAAGGTCGGCGAGCTCGGCGGCGTTAAGGCTTTTGAAACGGCGGAATCGCTTTTCAAAATCCCCGCAGACAAGAATTTCAAGAAAATCAGCGACGGCTTCAAATGGGGCGGCGAAAGTCACTACTGCTGGTTCAAGGCGGATTACACCGTGCCCGCAGAGCTTGACGGCAAAATGCTTTTCATAAGACCGCATATAGGCGGCTATGAGGCTATGCTCTGGGTGGACGGCGTTCCGTTCGGCACATTCGCCACCAAAATAGTATTCACGGGCCACGGCAATCATTATTGCGATATGTTCGTCAAAAAGGCAAAAGCCGGGCAGAAGATAAGCCTTTGCGTTGAATACTACGCAGGTCACTCATATAAGGGCTGCGCTCCGCTTGAGGATCTGCCGCTTCTTGATTACGACTTTACATACCACGGCTTTGACATCTGCGTAAAGAATAAAGAGGTTTCGGATTTCTATTTTGACCTGCACACGCTCAACAGCCTTCTCAAAAAGCTGCCCGAGGACAGTGTCCGCCGCGCCGAAATAGTAAATGCTCTCTACAATGTTCACAATACCGTTTATTATTCAATTGACGATGTTTCCGAAAAGGAGTTCTTTGCCGCACTTAAAAAGGCGCATCCGTTCCTGAAAGCCGAGCTTGCGAAAAAGAACGGCGATTCCGTCTGCTCTGCGGGCGTTATCGGTCACTCGCATATGGATACCGCGTGGCTCTGGCATGTGGGCGAAACCATGAAAAAGTGCGCGCGCACCTATTCAAATCAGCTTAACCTTATGGAGCAGTATGACGAATACAAATTCGTGCAGAGCTCCGCATTACATTCGGCATTCATTCTTGAAAATTACCCCGAACTTTTCAAAAGAATACAGAAAGCCGTTGCCGAGGGCAGATATGAGCCCAACGGCGGCGTATGGGTCGAGTGCGACTGCAACATCACCTCCGGTGAATCCATGGTAAGGCAGTTCCTTTGGGGTCAGCGCTTTACCCGCAAATATTTCAACTACACCTCGAATTGCTTCTGGCTGCCCGATACCTTCGGCTACAGCGCGGCAATTCCGCAGATAATGAAGGGCTGCGGTGTCGATTATTTCCTTACCACGAAAATCGACTGGAACGATACCAACAAATTCCCGTTCCAGACTTTCTGGTGGGAGGGGCTTGACGGCACACGCGTGTTCAGCCACTTCAACAAAACCCATATGCACCCCGATCCCGAAACGGTTGTTAAGTTCGTTGACGAAAAGCAGGACGGACTTCTTGAAAAAACCGTTTCCCCGAAGCGCCTGCTTGCTTACGGCTACGGCGACGGCGGCGGCGGTCCGCAGTTTGAAATGATAGAGGAAGCGCGCAGAGTGAAAGACCTTGCGGGCTGCCCGAAATGCGAGCACACCACCGTGGGCGACTTTATGAAGGACCTTGAAAAGACCGCGGTCAACCCCAATATTTACAAGGGCGAGCTTTACCTTGAGCTGCACAGAGGTACGCTCACAAACCAGCATCAGATCAAGCGCAACAACAGAAAGTGCGAGCTTGCTTTGAGAGATGTTGAAATTCT
>JAZUJG010000398.1:0-5171 GCA_045642645.1 Acutalibacteraceae bacterium
CTTTGCTATACCCAAAATCAAGAACTTTTGATTAGTTTTGAATATTTTTTGCCTGTATAATTCTTAAATCAAGAAGAAAAGAGCTGTGACGAAACTTTTTCATTTCGTCACAGCCCCTTGTTATACTGTTATATTTGTGCCGCAGGCACCATTCATTATGCATTATTCATCAAAAAAGGTTCCTTTTGCAAGGAACCTTTTTTTAATAGGATAATTACTTATTGTCTGCTTCGTTCTTAACTCTTGCAGCTTCCTTTGCACGGGAAACTTCAAGGTCAAGGTACATCTTTTCACGGGTATCCTTGTCGATATTGTAGAATATCATGGGGATGAGTGAAATGAGGTCGAAGATAAGGTGAGGACCGAAAGCGATAATGAACAGACGCCACATCGTTTCATCCGTCTGCACAGCATCTTCACCGATTTTATATCCTGCCCAAGTCTGCAGAAGCTTTGCATTAATAACTCTGAGGAAAATATCCTTGATTTTGTTAAAATAACCTGTGATAAGTGTGATGGTCGCTTCAACACGGTAGCCGTTCTTCCATTCGCAATAGTCAAGAACCTCGTAATTGATTTCATCACCTATAATCTTTTTGGTTGCATAGAAGGTCATTTCAACCATATTACCGATAGCGAATGCTATAGTCATGGGAATTTTTTTCCGGTAGAAGCCATTTTTCTTGCCTCCGATAAGACCGACAAGGAAGAAAAAGCCCTCTGAGAAGATAATTGAACCGCTGTCAAAGAACCAAAGAGTCTTGGTTGAGAATCTCTTTCTGAACTTGGGAACGAATGCATAAGAAGCGTAGGATACCGGTGAACCGGGAATACCGCCGATGGTGGGCAGCATATTGAATTTAAGTACATCGTTGTAGTAAAGGTCTTCGCCGGAGCCGATGTTGATGCCGTCGATAAGACTGCTGAGTGTGCGGATAAGAAGCGGTTTGTTTTTAAATACCGCAAGAATACCCTTGACGGGGTTGGGGGGGGTTTCGGACTGCGGAACACGCTCTTTACTTACAAAGTACCAATAAATCGTGGGAATCATCACCATGGCCCATACGATTGTTTTAGAGGGAATGAAAATGCTTCTGAAAGAACCTTTTATCTTTTCGTTTTCCAGAAGGTCATAGAAAATACCTACTATCTGTGACGGCAGTTTTTCGCAAAGCATACCGACAAATCTTGCCGAAACAAGCAGCGAGGTTCGTTCATTGGGGTTGGGTGTGAAAACATTGGTGATATATCCGCCACCGCCGAAGAATGCGCCGATTGTCTCGTTTGCGTAAAGATAAACCATATACATAATGAGCTTTTTGGCAGGGTCGTCGCCAAAACCCATACTGTCGGCAATAACCGGCATGAAGATGCCGAAAAGACCAATGGCAATACTCGGAAGGAGTGCAAGATACTGGAATGGTTTAAACTTACCCCAACGGGTGCGCATATTGTCAACGATAGCAGCGGTAAGGGGGTCGTTTATCATATCGTAAATACTGAGACCGATCAGCGCATTCGCCTCTGCCTCGGGCTGAATACCGAAGATTTTATATTTCCAGATATCGCCGCCGAAATCATATTTGCCTAAGCCCATTCCGCTGAAAACGGTAAAGAGAATATAGCCGATGCGCTCTTTTGTAGAACAGAAAAGTCTGTTCATATACGCCTGGTTAAGTTCGGGGACCTCCTCGCGCTCGTACTCGCGTACGCCGTTATCCTGAATATCGTTAGCCATTAGAGGTCACCTCCCCTGCTTGCTGTTCTTTAGCGGCTATTTCAGCCTCTTTTCTTGCCTGTTCCTCGGCAAGTCTCTTGTACTGCTCGGCTCTTATCTCGTCGTGAGTAGCGCCATTGTCGAGCATTGCGAAGTATTCTTCAATGGGAATACCGCCGCAGTAGCACTGCTTGTGGTGAACGGGTGTACCCTTTTTGAGCACGATAAAGTCAATTACGGAGTTGACTATCATAAGTGCGAGATACAGGAAAGCACCTATGCCAACAGAGCCGGAGATGACACCTGACTTCGGCAAGAAGAAAAGTGCGCCTACGAACACCGCGGTATCAAGCAGCATAATGCCGTTGATGATTATGCCCCTTACCTTCGCCTTGGGCGAGCAGGCAAGCATAAGCAGTATAAGGTGAACGAGCAACATAACTATGGAGAGTACAAGTCCCACAAGTGAAACCGCCAGCGGAAGTACTCCGTCCATAGCGAGGAGCTTGCCGATATCGACACCGCCGTCAAGACCGAGGACTTTCATAAGGGCATCTACGGTTTCATCGCCGAGATTGTTGACAAGGTCAACTATTGCGAGAATTGAGAAGTCGGTTTTGAGAACATCACCGATATTGATTTTGAAGCACGATACCAATAAACCGAGCAACGGAATTATTGATGTGACGATTCTGACGATTGAAAGCTTTGTGCCTACGAATGAAGCTTTTAATCTGTCAATCTTTTTTTGGAAATGGTAATACTGGACCTCTGCCTTGTCGGCATCCTGCATCAGCCTTTCCTGCAGGTCGTAAATAACTATATTAGTACCGCAGTGGGGGCATTTCTGCTTCCAGTCGGTGAGTTTAAGGTGCTCACCGCATTTAGGACAGTTAGCCAAAAACATACCTCCTTATAATTATATACATATATTTTACACAAAAATCATTTACAAGTCAAACATTTTTAGTGTAAATCGGCGTAAAATAATGCACAAAAAGTTTACTGCATTTCCGTAAAATCCCACAATGAAAAAGCTTTGCGAACACTTGAAATGCACGCAAAGCTTTCGGTTAATTATTTAACTGTTTTCATCAGGGTTCAACACTCGGCTTACCGGGCTTTTCCATTACGGTAAGAACGGTATCGCGCACAGCGGAAAGGTTTTTAAAGGTATCGGGGCCTACAACGCCAACAACATCTACCCACGTGCCGTTTTCGGGCGCTTCCTGCTTTTCACGCAGAATTACCTCAATGGGAATCATTCTGTTGATATCTTCGGCAGAAAGCTCACCGCCGTTATTCTGAGTGCGGTAGCTGTGGTCGTTCTGCACGCCGCTGTTGTTGTTGCGGTAAACCCAGTAAACGATTCTGTTGCCCGTGTACTCGCGCGTTAAAAACATACCCTGCAGGTGAATTTCGGCACCGCCGTAAATGGCATAGCCTTCTTCATCGGGCTGCATATTGTAAGTAGAATCAAGCAGCGCGATCCAATTATAAAAGTTCTCATCCGTCAGTTCAATTTTAACGGCACGCTTATCCTCGTGAGTGCCGCCGTCAGCTTCGATTTTTTCGAGCTGCTCGAGAACAGCCTTGCTTTCGGCTTCAAATGCTTTCTGACGGGCATTATAATCGCGGTTTGCGCTGTTGTTATTGTACCACGCAAAGAAAATAACACCACACACGCCGAGCGCGAATATAAGAAGCAGGCAGGCATTGAAAATGGTTACTTTCTTTTTAAACGCCGCATCGGCAACATTACTTTTCTTTTTTGTGGTTTCTTCAAGTTCCGTGTCCTGTGCCGCATTTGCGGCAATATCGGCAGATTTATTGTTTTTCTTCGACAATTCGGGCACTCCTTTCAGATGAAATTCGCAGAATCAATCAGTCTTTGAAAAACTGGGGAAGATACGGCTTGTGAGCGAGCTTCATTTCCTCATAGCAAGCCTTTGCCTGTGCGAAGTCGCCGCAAAGCGGATGGAGCATAAGAGCGTTGAGAGCATCTTCATCGGAGCCCTTCATAGCGGCTTCAACGGTATATTTCTCATAAGATTTAACTGTACGCATAAGGCTGATGATATGGCGGTTGTTGAGCTTGTCAATAGGAAGCGGCTTTGCGCCGTCAGCGCCGATGCGGGCGGGAATTTCAACGATATCGTCATCATCCATAAAGTCGAGGGTGCCGTCGTTTCTGATATTGACAACGTGAACATCCTGCTTATCGTTGGCGATGGAGTCGATAAGTGAAACAGCTGCAAGTGAATACTTGTGACCGCCGCGCTTGTCAAGCAGCGCGGGCTTGGTTACTATGGATTCGTCCTTATACATTTCAAGAAGCTGTTCTTCGATTTCCATACAAACCTGGGCGCGGCTCTTGACGCCTGCTTTGAGGTGAGCGAGCTTGGTTGCGCGGTTGTAGTAATACTGCAGGTAAGATGACGGGAAGCCCTTGCAGGCGTTGAGGCATTCGATATCGAAGCCGTCATCCTCAATATTAGCCATAACAGAGGGAGCAAAGCCTTCATCAAAGAGCTTGCCGAAAAGCTCCTCGCCGTTGACCTTAACGGAGGTTATCCAGCTGAGGTGGTTAAGTCCGAGGTATGTAATATCGGCATCCTGACCGACGGCGGTCTTAACATCGTCTATCATATTGATGGGAACGTTGCAAAGGCCGATGCTCTTAACATTGGTGTGGTTGATAAGGAACTCGGAAATGATGCCCGAGGGATTGGTGAAGTTAATAAGCCATGCATTCGGGCAGATAGCTTCGATTCTTGAAGCGATGTTTGCCATAACGGGAATGGTGCGCAGGGCCTTGAAGAAGCCGCCGATACCGGTGGTTTCCTGCCCGATAAGGTCGTGCTTGAGCGGAATGGTTTCATCTATATGGCGGCAGGGAAGCTTGCCGACACGAATCTGTGTAACAACGAAATCCGCGCCCTGAAGTGCATAGTCAAGGTCATCGGTCATAACGATTTCGCAGTCGATGCCTGCTTTTTTGAGCATACGAACGCAAAGTCCGCCGACGATGGTGCGCTTGCGCTCATCAATATCCATAAAAGCAACTCTTTTGAGCTTGAGCGAGTCGCTTGCTTTAATAAAACCGTCAATAAGTTCGGGGCAATAGGTACTGCCGGAGCCGATTACGGTAACATTGATTTCTTTCATATATATCAAGTCCTTTCAATAAATTCAGTCTTCAAGAAGCCAGTTTATGCAGCCCGTTACGGGTGCGCAGTTGAGTTTTATAAAATTGAAGCTTCTGCCCGTTCTTTCCGAGACAAGCTCTTTCATTCTGTTTATATAAACATCCGACGGGAGCTTTGTGTGAATTGAGCCGGAAAGCACAACATTTATTACATCGCCGGAGAAATCGGCTTTGATTATATGTGCGCAGATAAAGTCCGCACCGCGCTGTGCCATTTCCTCAACGACCTTCATAGCTGCCTTGTCG
>JAZUJG010000399.1:0-8596 GCA_045642645.1 Acutalibacteraceae bacterium
TCATAATTCAAAATTCAGCAAAGCTTTACGCCCTCGGGTATGCAGGCGGTAAAAGCATTTTTGCTTCTGTCTGTTCTTACGGTGATTTTGCCGTGCGGCGTGGTTATACTGCCGCGCACATCGCCCGTAATATCGTTTGTAAACGGCTCAACGGTGATTTTACCGAAATCGGTCGAGTCGTCGGTCTGACGGATGCCGAGTACATAGTAGAACAGGTACTTTACCGCACTGCCGAACATGGGGTGCGACATTGAGCGCGGGTCCTGCCATTCCTCCCACAGAGTGGTTGCGCCGTTTTTCATCATATAGCCGAACGATGGGTATTCCTCACGCGCTAAAAATTCTACCGCATCACCGATAAAGCCGTTTTCGCAGAGCACCTTAACCACAAGGTCGGTGCCGAAAATGCCCGTGTCGAGCGGCTTTGTGCGTATGTGCTCAACAAGATTTGCAAGCGTTCTCGCATCGCCCAAGCCTATATCAACCGCAAAGGCGTTTGCGCTATTCAGATTTTCCGCGTAATCGCCCGTTTTTTCATCGAAATATTCTCTGTTTACGACATCTGCAAGCATTTTGCGCTTTTCAAGCAGACTTTTTATTTCCGCTTCTCTGCCGATTTTCGGGCACAGCTCGACCATACGGTCTATTGTGCGAATGTAAAAGTAATTATTCACGAACGGCTCGGGAATTTCGGGGCGCATACCGTGTTTTTCGTGCGGTGTGCACCAGTCACCGAGACACCATTCGCCCGGCTGGTCGCTCACTACAAGACCGTTTTCACTGTGGCTGTCAAGGTACGAGAGGTATTTGAGCATACCGTCAAAGCATTCGGCAAAGGGTGTAATGTCGCCGTACATTTTATAATATGTATAGGGAACTTCTGCTATCGCACAGCCCCAGCCGCCGGGGCCGCCGCCCGAGCGCACATAGGGCGCGGTGTACTGTATATGCCCCGAAACCGTGTCCTGACAGTCTTTGATATCCTCTATCCACTTGCGGTAGAATTTCTGCGAGCCGAGTGTAAGCATAGCCGCCTCGCAGGCAAGCTGACCGTCGCCGGTGTAGCCGCGGCGCTCAATATGAGGGCAGTCCGAGGGGATGCCCGCGTGCATATTGCAGAGCTGCGTTCTTACATATAATTCAAAAAATTTATTCAGAACTTTGTTTTCGCACTCGAATTCGGCAATAACGGGAATATCGGTGTGAATGACATCGCAGCGCACATTTTCGGCGCATTTTGAAATTGCAAAATAGCGGAATGCGTGCCAGGTGAACAGCAGGCGGTATTCTCTGCCCGTGCCGTCGCAGATAAATTCGGCGGTCTGCCCGTGTATCCATTTTTCGTGCGGCTTGCCGTTTCCGTCAAGCTCCTCGCTGACGGTGATTTTTACGGTTTTGCCTTTTTCGGCGCAGGTGAAAACGCAGGTGCCGGAAATATTTTCGCCCGCATCGTATATGAAGCAGTCATTCGTTTCGCCGATTTTTACGGGGGCGATACTGCGAATTACCCTGTCATTCGGGCAGTCGGCAATAAAATACTCCGTTTCGGGTATATTCGCCGCCACGCAGCTTTTAAGCGCGGCTTCATTTTTGCCGCACAAAATGCCGTCAAGGTCGCATTTTGTAAAATCCTGCTTTTCGCCGCGTGTGAAAATGAACTCGGTAAGAGGTCCGTCGGCGTATTTTACGGTTTCATCGGAGTAAAACTCGTTTTCGCCGTTTGTGATTTTATAGCAGAGCACACAGCTTTTGCTGTAATTTGCATACCAGCCGAAGCCAGTGAAAACCGCGAGCGTGTTTTCGCCGTTGTTTACATATTCGGTGATATCGTATTTTTCGGCGTAAATGCGGCTTTTCATATATTCACCGAAATTTACGCGGTTATAGCAACCGTCGTAATCGTGGTAAAAGCTCGTTACGGGGGTGAAAACATCGCTGCCGACGCGCTTGCCGTTTATGTAAAGGTAGAAAAAGCCGAGTCCGCAAACGGTTATTTCGGTTTTGTTTTTGCAGTCGGCGTTGAATTTTGCGGTAAATACCGGTGAAACGCTCTCATCCTGCGGGCGTACGAAAATACCTTTGCCGAAAATTTCTTCTCGTTTCATAATGCTGCCTCACTTAAAACAGAAATTTTAATAAAGCTTTATCCATTCCATATCGGGCTTGTCGCGCGCGGAGGTTATGCGGATAATTATAAGGTCGGTTTCGACATTGAACTTTATAATACGCCTGCTGCCGATTGTGGTGCAGCAGCATCTCTGCTGAATAGTGCCGTTATCGGCTTTATATGAAATCTTAAAGCTTTCCACGCGCTGACCTTCCGCAATATTTTCGGCAAGCTCAATAAATGCGATTTTGCGCTTTTCGGGGAGGGTAACGGTGTATTCGCTCTGTGTTTCGCTTAATTCCGTTTCCTTTATGACCGCATCGGTTGAAATCTCCGTGCCGAAGCTTTCTCTGATAAGCTCGCCGAGCTCTTTAAGGCGTGCAATATCGCGCTCGTCGAATTTGCCGTTGGGCATTGGGGGAACATTGAGGTTAAATGTGGTGTTGCCGCCGACTGTGCCGAGGTAGGTGTTAAAGAGCCTTTCAAGGCTGTGCGGTTCTTCTTCCGGGTGGTAGAACCAGCCCGGACGAATCGACATATCGGTTTCGGCGGGTGCGAACACAAGACCTTTTGAATAGATAATGTTGTTGAGTGCGCCTATATCGCCGTCGGAATTATATATGCCGTCAAGCGTGCCGCAGAACGGGCCCTCGCCCGTCTGTATTTCTTTTACGCGCGGGCAAAGCTCCATAGGCACTACGCCCCACTGCGCGTGTGCCGCCGTGCCCGACTCGTTGCCGCACCAGCGGATAGTGCCGGCATCGTTAAAGAGTGCGGCATTCGGCTGATATTTTTCAATAAGCGCAATGTAGCGGTCAAAATCGTAGACCTGCTTTTTGCCGTTGGGGCCCTCGCCGCAGGCGCCGTCAAACCAAACGTGGAATATTTCGCCGTAGCGGGTGAGGAGCTCGGTGAGCTGATTGCAGTAGTAATCGTTATATTCCTCGGTGCCGTAGTATTTACTGTTTCTGTCCCACGGGGAGAGGTAGAAGCCGAATTTAATGCCGTATTTGCGGCAGGCATCGGCACATTCTCTGACTACATCGCCCTTGCCGTTTTTGTATGGGCTGTTTTTCATACAGTGCTCGGTGTAGTCGGACTGCCACAGGCAGAAGCCGTCGTGGTGCTTTGCGGTGAGGATTATGCCCTTTGCGCCGACAGAGAGCGCCGCCTTTGCCCACTGCTCGCAGTCAAGCTCGGTGGGGTTGAATATGGCAGGGTCCTCGGTGCCGTCGCCCCATTCCTTGCCGGTGTAGGTGTTGGGGCTGAAATGCACGAACAGATAAAAAGGCGTTTCGCGCAGCATACCGAGTTGGATTTTGTTGGGCTTAACATGAGCCGCCTGCTTTATAAATGCACTGAATTCCATAAAAATCTCTCCCTGCAGCGTTTTTTACATTATAATATATGTTGTTTTCATTTGTCAATCGCTCCGCGATTGACCCGGGAGGCACGGGGTGCCACCCGTACAATTTTCTCCGAATTTTCGCGGCGAAAAGAAAGAATGAACGGGAATTTCCATTCGGTTTTTCAAAGCGTAAAATGGATGTGATCGGTATGGGCCGCACCCCGTGCCGCCCGTTTGCCCGCAAATCTGCGATTTCGGGCAAAAGGCAAACCGCGTTGATTTGGTGTAATCAGCGCGGTTTTTGTGGTATATGTTGTTTTCAACTGTCAATCGCTACGCGATTGACCCGGGCGGCGCGGGAGTGCCGCCCGTACCGGTAGTTCTCAATTTTCGCGTTGAAAACCGTGCGGTTTAGCGGGAGGCACGGGGTGCCTCCCGTACAATTTTCTCCGAATTTTCGCACAAAAATCAAACAACGCAGTTTCCACAAACCGCGTCATTTTTTCTGATTATAATCCGGCGCTTTGCGCCCCGAAATTATTCATCATTCATTATTCACTATTCATTAAAAACGGCTGCGACAAACGCCGCAACCGTTTTAATAACCGTTTTTTATTCCTCGTCTTCGCAATCGCAGCAATCGCAGTCGCAGCAATCGTCGAATTCTATGTCAAGCTCAAGCTTTTCGCCGCAGTTGGGGCACTCAATAAATTCTTCATCGAGCATATCGTCGTCAAGAAGAATTTCTTCGCCGCAAGAGGGGCATTCAACTTCATAGAGCTCGTCGTCATCTTCGCAGTCGCAGCAGTCGCAGCAATCGTCGTCATCGTAAACAACGGCTTCAACATCTGCAAGGTCCTCGTCGATTTCTTCAACATAGTCCTCAAGGTCCGCAAGGTCTTCGTCGACTGCGGTAACGGTGAGGCTCATATCGTCAAGAATATCGAAGATGGCTTCGAAGATTTTTGCTTCTTTGGATTCCTTGTCGAGGTCAAGACCTGCGGCAAGACCTTTGAGGTAAGCAACTTTTTCTGTAAGTGTCATAGTGATGACCTCCGTAATTAAAATAAATTATGATTTGGATCTGCCGAGATATTCGCCTGTTCTGGTGTCGATCTGAACCATTTCGCCTTCTTCAATGAAAAGGGGAACCATGATCTCCGCACCGGTCTCGAGGGTAGCGGGCTTAAGAGCGTTGGTAGCTGTGTTGCCTGCAAAGCCGGGGTCGGTCTTGGTGATCTGAAGGTCTACGAACGTGGGGGGCTCTACGCCGAAAACGCTGCCCTTGTAGGAGAGAAGCTTGCAAACCATGCCGTCTTTAACGAACTTGAAGCCGTCGCCGAGGTTAGCTGCATCAACGGGAACCATATCGTAGGTTTCGGGATCCATGAAATAATAGAGAGAACCGTCTTCATAGGAGAAGGTCATATCTTTTCTTTCAATGTAAGCGGTGGGGAACTTATCGGTGGGGCTGAATGCTCTTTCAACAACGCCGCCGTTGATAACGTCCCTGTACTTGGTGCGGACGAAAGCCGCGCCCTTGCCGGGTTTAACGTGCTGGAATTCGACTACAGTGTAAACTTTGCCTTCCATTTCAAAAGTAACGCCGTTTCTGAAATCGCCGGCACTGATCATGTCTGCCATAAATAAATCCTCCGAATAATAAAAATATTATTTAGCAATCTTATTATAATACATACTCGCGTATTTGCAAGTATTTTTTTATTTTTTCTCATCAATAACGGCAATACCGAGGTCGGTAAGCTGAACATTATCGACTTGTGAGGGGCATTCCGTCATGGGCTCCGAGGCATTCTGTACCTTCGGGTAGGCTATAACGTCGCGCAGCGAGTCGGCTTTAAGAAGCTGCATAACGAGTCTGTCAAGCCCTATGCCCATACCGCCGTGCGGGGGCGGACCGAATCTGAATGCATCGAGCAGGTAGCCGAATTTCTGGTATGCTTCCTCTTTGGTAAGACCGAGCAGGTCGAAAATTCTTGACTGCAGCTCGGGGTCGGTAATTCTTATGGAGCCCGAGGAAAGCTCTATGCCGTTAAGCACAAGGTCGTAAGCCTTTGCGCGAACGGATGCCTTGTCGCTTTCAAGGTAGGGCAGGCACTCGTCAAGCGGTGCGGTGAAGGGGTGGTGCATTGCCACGAACTGACCGAGGTCTTCATCCCAGTCAAAGAACGGGAACTCAACTATCCACAGCAGGTTGTAGCCGTCGCCTATAACGCCGAGGCGCTTGCCCGCTTCGTTGCGCAGTGCGCCGAGTGTCGAAAGCACGGTGCTGTTCTTTGTGTCGGCAACTATGAATACCACGTCGCCCTTTTCGGCGCCGGCTTTTTTGAGTATGGCAGCCATTTCATCCTCTGTCATAAACTTCGCAAAGGATGAAGCGATGCCGTCGTCGGTAAGTCTTACCCACGCAAGGCCCTTTGCGCCTATGCCCTTAACGAACTCGGTGAGCTTGTCAACTTCCTTGCGGGTGTAGGTGTTAACGGCGTTCTTTGCGGTGATGCCTCTTACGGAGCCGCCGCCCGCTATTGCCGAGGTGAATACGCCGAAGCCGCAGTCCTTAACATCTTCGGTGAGGTCGAAAATTTCCATACCGAAGCGGGTATCGGGCTTGTCGGAGCCGTAACGCTCCATAGCCTCCTTATAGGTGAGGCGCGGCAGCGGCAGCGGAATATCGATGCCGAGAGCATCCTTGAACACTCTTGCCATAAAGCCCTCGCCGATTTTAAGAACGTCCTCCATATCCACAAATGACATTTCAAGGTCTATCTGTGTAAATTCGGGCTGTCTGTCGGCTCTGAGGTCTTCGTCGCGGAAGCAGCGCGCAATCTGCATATAGCGGTCAAAGCCCGCAACCATTGAAAGCTGCTTGTAAAGCTGCGGCGACTGCGGCAGAGCGTAAAAGCTGCCCTGATGAATACGGCTCGGAACGAGGAAATCCCTTGCGCCCTCGGGTGTGGACTTGATGAGCATGGGGGTTTCTATTTCAATAAAGCCGTTCTCGTCAAAATAATCGCGCGCGATTTTTGTGAGCTTGTGGCGGAAAAGAATATTTTTCTGCAGATCGGGGCGGCGCAGGTCGAGGTAACGGTATTTAAGGCGCGTAAGCTCCGAGGTCTGGCAGTTTTCAACAATGTCAAAGGGCGGTGTTTCGCTCTTTGAAAGCACGCGCAGATCCTTTACGTCAATCTCGATATCGCCGGTGGGTATTTCGCTGTTCTTTGAAGAACGCTCGCGCACAACACCCTTTGCCATAAGCACGAATTCGCTTCTTACGGCAAATGCCTTGGCAAAAACTTCCTTATCGGTATTTTCATCGAATGCGAGCTGAACGATGCCCGTTCTGTCGCGCAGGTCAACGAAAATGAGGGCTCCGAGGTCGCGCTGCTTGGCGACCCAGCCGCATACGGTAACCTCGCTGCCTATGCTTTCGGCACGCAGGTCGCCGCAGTATACGGTCCTTTTAAGTCCTGTCATACTGTCCATAAAATCTATCTCCGTTTCAAGGGCTTTCGCCCGTTTATTTTAACCTATATTTACCTTGTCCTTAACAAGCTTTGCAATCGGGAAATGAAGCGCAACGCCGATTATGAGCCTTACTATCGTGGAGGTGAAGCCCACCGTCATTGCGGCGCCGTTAAGCTCACGGCGTGTTTTTGCGGCTTCGGTAGTGAAGCTTATTGCATCGTCGGTTATGACCATACCTATATCGGCAAGCGATGAGCATTTTTCGGAAATCTTCAGCACAATGAAGAATACGGCGAAGAAGATGATTATTGCACCGAATTTGCCGAATTTGCTTACGGGTGACACGTGCGAAAGCGTTTCGCCGAGGTAGAGCGCCTGCACCGCAACAAGCACAGTTGCCGCAAGGCTTATGCAGAATGCAATAACGCCGATGCTTATGGTGGCCATTGAGGGCACGCCGAACATCGAAAGCAGATCCTCGACCGTGGAGAGCATCTCCTCACCGAGAGCATCGTAAACCTGCGAGACCCACAGCGCGAACGAGCCTATGAACAGAGCATAAACAGCGAATACCCAGATAAGACCCGAAACGGTTTTGGATGCTACGAGTGAGCCCGTTTTAACGGGCAGCGACATTGTAAGGTAACCCGCTCTGCCGAACATGGTTTTGCTGAATGCCGATGAGACTGCAACAAGAATAACCACGCACGCGAAAAGGAGCACCGCCATAACCGCGCCGCCGCCGAGCGCGTTGATTACCTTGTGGTCCGCAAACAGCACCGCAAGCTCAATACCGACTGTGGAAATGATGATTGCAAGGAACAGTGTGCTCATTGAATGCCACTGCGCCTTTAAGTCGTTTTTAAGAAGCTTACCAAACATGAGCGAACACCTCCTTGAAAACATCTTCTATTGATTTGCCGCCTGCGGTGATGCTTGCCACACTGTCGTTTATAAGCACCTTGCCGTTGCCGAGGAACAGCGCGTGGGTGAATACCGACTGCAAATCGTTTATGAGGTGTGTGGAAATAAGCAGAGTGGATTTTTCCGCATAGTTCTGCATAATAAAATCAAGTATGCTTGCGCGTGTGGCGGGGTCAACACCGCCCATGGGCTCGTCGAGAATGTAAAGGTCTGCGCTTCTTGACATAACGAGCGACATCAGCAGCTTTTCCTGCATACCCTTTGACATGGTCTTCGATTTCTGCTTTTCGGGCAGACCGAAGCGCTTCATCATATCAAGTGCCTTTGCCTTGTCGAAATCCTTGTAGAAATCGGCAAAATAATTGACGGCGTCGATATTTCTCATCCATTCGTGCACAAAGGTCTGCTCCGGCAGATACGATGTGAAGCCCTTTGTAACCTCGCCGGGTGCGCTGCCGTTTATAAGCACGGAGCCGCTGAAATCGTGAATAAGCCCGGTGAGTATTTTCATAAGCGTGGTCTTACCGCAGCCGTTCGGCCCGAAAAGCCCTATTACCTCGCCCTGCGGCAGGGTAAAGGAAATATCGTCGAGCACGGTGTGGTCGCCGTAACGCTTTGTGAGATTGTTTACCGTTATAAAATCCAAGGAAATACCTCCTAACGGGAAATCCGAACATTTCCCAACTGCATATTTTACACTACGCGCCGTCAATAGTCAAGGTGATTTAGAC
>JAZUJG010000400.1:0-1506 GCA_045642645.1 Acutalibacteraceae bacterium
AACACAATCATCAACGCAAAGCGTTGTATATCATCCGTTCGCAGAACGGTATATCACCAACACGAAGTGTTGTATCTCATCAATTCCGCAACGAATTGTATCTCATCAAGCCGCAGGGAATACACGCTGACGCGTGATGAGATACAACAACGGCGAAGCCGTTGTTGGTGATATACACGCCTTACGGCGTGATGATATACCAAGCCTGCGGCTTGGATAAAAAAATTCGTTCGCACAAGCGTACGAATTTTTTGGTGCGGGCAACAAGACTTGAACTTGCACGCTTGCGCACAGGAACCTAAATCCTGCGTGTCTGCCAATTCCACCATGCCCGCGGATGTGTTTGAATTTTAGCACATAATCATTTGAAATTCAAGTTGTTTATTATTTTTAAATTATTCGCAATCATTTAGTGAACATTACACTTGAATTGCCTGCGCAATAGGCGTATTATATTCTTTATCGAACAGATAAATTTCGTATTCTTGCGGAGGATTTTATGCTCAATTACGCTATGCTTTCTGCGGCGGTGGTTATGTTCGGCACGCAGTTTTATATAAACGGCAATTACGAAAAACGCTGCGGCAATTCTTTGCGCGCGGCGGTGCTGTTCTCATTCGGTACAAGTGCTGCGGGCTTTATTGCACTGCTCATCATAAATAAATTCAGGTTTGAATTCACGGTTTTCACGCTTCTTATGTCGCTGTGGAACGTTGTGAATATGCTGCTGTTTTTCTTCTTCAGCCTCAAGGCATTTTCCAAAATAAATCTTTCGGTGTATTCGGTGTTTTCCATGCTCGGCGGCATGGCGCTGCCCTCGGCGGTGGGTGTGCTTTTTTACGATGAAAAGCTTTCCGTCGGCAAGGTTTTCTGCTTTTTGTGTATATGTGCCGCGCTGTTTCTTACAGTTAAAAAGGGGGACGGCAAAAAAGGCTATATCTGGTATGCGGGCATATTCATATTAAACGGTATGTCCGGTGTAACATCAAAGATTTTCACCGATGCGCCATACGCCAAAACGAGCGCCGCGGGCTTTTCGGTACTCAGCTCGCTGCTCGGCGCTGTTGTGAGCTTATTGCTGCTACTCGTTATAAAGGATGCCGCCGTCAAGCTCGATTTACGCGCGGTAATAGATATGGTCGGCTACGGCACCGGCAACAAGATTGCCAATTTTATGCTGCTTCTTGCGCTTGAAAGCCTGCCTGCCTCCGTGCAGTACCCGTTTGTCACCGGCGGAGTTATGATAGTTTCCACGGTGCTTTGCTACTTTACGCCGCAAAAACCCACAAAGCGCGAATGGGCATCGGTTGCGCTTGCGTTTGTGGGCGTAGTGCTTATGACACTTGCAGATACATATTCATTTTGATATAGGAGTTGTAGATTATGAAAATGAGAGCCCCGTCCGTTCCGCTTATAACAGTTGACCCGTATTTTTCGGTGTGGTCGCCTGCCGACAGGCTTTACGAAACCGATACCGAGCATTGGACCGGCAGCCCCAATACCATA
>JAZUJG010000401.1:0-13299 GCA_045642645.1 Acutalibacteraceae bacterium
TTTTGCCGTTTCTTGAATCTGTTCCGCGCAGTGAATGTGCCGTAATCAATTATTTTTCCGCAAACGATGCAATACACAGTCCGCGTATGACGGCTAAATACATAAATGCACAGTTTTTAAATCACGCGACCGAAAACGGCAAAAAACTCGGCTGGCTGGTATTCGATTTCCCAACTGATGCAGTTATACAAAAAACCGCAGGCGCAAATTATTTCAGCCGAAACCGCAGATTCGGCGGGGAGCAGTAATATGTATCAAAATAAAATCATAAAAAACATTAAAATAGACGATTTCAGAACCATCAGCAACTGCGAGCTTGAGCTTGGAAAAACAAATATTCTCATAGGTGCTCACGGTGCGGGCAAATCCAGCTTTATAGATGCCCTCGAAGCCCGCGGCTATCCTGTTTTCCGTTTCAGCAATTTGGGCGGAATAAGAGCGCCGCAGCAGCTTGATAATAGCTGCATTTTACGCAGCGATGCCGCCAACCTTGCCGCGTTGTTATACAAACTCAGGCAGGATTATCCGACAACCTATAAATCAATCATATCTCTGGTAAATCTTGCCGCGCCGTTTTTTGATGATTTTATTTTTGAACAGGATAATAAAGACAAAAACCTAATTGTACTGAAATGGAAACAATCCGACACCGACAGTGCGCTTTCTGCCGACTTGATTTCCGACGGTTTGCTGCGATTTATATGCCTTGCCGTACTGTTCAGACTGCCTGCCGACTTAATACCTCCCGTCATTATTATTGACGAGCCGGAAACGGAACTTGATAATTTCACGCTGCAGCTGCTTGCTGAAATGCTTACCTCAGTAAAAGCAGGTACACAATTGATTTTTTCAACAAAGTCGGCACAGCTGCTCGATTTCTTTGACCCTGAAGATATAATATTTGTTGAACGCCTGAAAAACGAATCTTGTTTTAAGCGGCTTGATGCCGAGAAGGTGCGAAAATGGCTTGATGACGGCTATTCTCTCAGTGAACTGTGGCTCAGGAATGCTTTCACTTCATTCACATCTTAAATTGATGTTCCGTTCATATTGATAGGGACTGTCGCATTTAGCGCAGAACGAAAAACAGAATAATAAAAGACAATGTGTTTACGGTGAATTAAGCGTTTGATAAACCGTAACGCCGTTGTGCTTTTATAGATTTTTGATTTTGTATGTTTTTCTAAGCGTTTTTTCGCCCACTCGGAATATCTGTATACGCCGTCGGGGCGAAGAAAACGCTTTCTGCATCTAAATTCGACAGCCACTTTTATTTATGATATTATTTCTCACGCAGCCCGTCGCGCTGCTTTTATCAATCTCTGCCCAAGACGGCAACCGGGTCCTGCACAACACCGTTGCAGGTCATTTCAAAATGCAGATGGCTGCCCTCGTTTTTTTCGCAGGGAACTGTACCGAGATAACCGAGCAGCGTCCCTTTTTCGACTTCGGTACCGACCTTGATTTCAAGCGATTCCGGCTCAAAACCGCAATATTTAGCCATTACGCCGTTACCGTGGTTGATTTCCACCACCTGACCGTAAAGCGTATCATTATAAATACCGCTTACCGTACCTGCGGAAACCGATTTCACCTGCGAACCGTCCGGTCCGGCAAAATCGACCGCTGCATGTGTGCGCCAGTCGCCCATTGTTGCCGAATATGCCGGCACATCCGGGCTGTAATCCCTCGATATTTCGGTACCGAGCGGCAAGCCGTAATCACTTTCGAACGGAACGGCATATTCACTTGTCTCGGATTCGATTACGGTCACTCTGACTTCTTCCAGCGTTACGGCGGGGCGTGTATCCGGCACATCTCTTACATCGTTTGCCGCCTCTGTCGGCTTTTCTGTGTGAGGTTCGGTGAGCAGGTGAGTGTCTTTGGTTGTTGAATTACGGTTTACGGAATATTGGCTTTCGATGGGAACTTTAAGCGAACCGATTGCTTTTTCGGTTGCGATTTTTGCGGCAAACGCGCCGCACAACGCAAGAATAAGCGCGCAGATATAGGCGATTTTTATGCCTTTCATATTTTTAGTATTCATAACAACAACTCCTTTTCACAAGGATTGTTGCCTGAAAAAACTTATTTATACATAAATGAGAAAAAGACGACCCGGGGAGGTCGTCTTTTCCCGGACACCGTTAACACGGCGCCCTTACTTGAGGAGGGGTTGATTCCGAAGAATCAGTACGGGAAAAGGGTGCGGCTCCCTTTCTCGTACTAATACATTAAACTACCAAATTGTTGCATTTCTGTGAACTATTTGTTAACAATGGCGACATTTGTCGAACAACGGCGCTTTTTTCTGTTTTGCAAAATAAAACGGTTCAATTATTATGCAATATCACAAACGAATATAAAGCAACCTCCGACAGCTTTGTTAATCAATTAACACACAAACAACATTGCAGAATTTGTTATGTTTCACGTGAAACATAACAGTTTTCAGTTTTCAGATTACGGAAATTCGGAGGAACTTGTAGGGGGCGCATAGTATGCGCCCCGGTTTGCCCACAGCGGTGTTTGAAGCGCGTATGCGAAAATGCACGCGAAGGGCAAAAGTTACAATCCAATCATTTGGTATGGCGCGGCACCCCGTGCCGCCCCGTTTGCCCGCAGGGCAAAAGGCAAACCGCGTTGATTTTGTGTAATCAGCGCGGTTCCGAAAACCACGCTGTTTATGAAAATTCTGAAAACTATAATCCGGCGCTTTGCGCCCCGAAATTATTCATTATTCATCATTCGTTATTCATTAAGCGCAGCGTAATGTTTCACGTGAAACAAAACAGCGCAGCCGTTACCGACTGCGCTGTAATTGATTTTAAGAAAACGGAGATTAGTCTTCGTCGTCGTCTTCAATCTTGGCTTCTGCAATAACCTTTTCGGCAACATTCTGAGGAGCATCTTCATAACGGGCAAACTCAAGGGTGAAATAGCCCTTGCCTGCGGTTACGGAACGAAGCGAAATAGCGAAGTCGCTCATTTCAGCCATGGGAACTTCGGCGATAAGCTCCTGCATCTTGGGCTCGTCTGCGGGGCCCATGCCGAGAACTCTGCCGCGGCGCTTGTTAACGTCGCCCATAATATCACCGAGGTCATTATCGGGGATATAAGCTTTAAGAGTGCCGATAGGCTCAAGGATTGTGGGAGAAGCTTCGGGAATGGCAAGCTTGAATGCCTTTCTTGCGGCAGTCTTGAAAGCCATTTCGGAAGAGTCAACGGGGTGGTAAGAACCGTCGTGAAGGGCAGCCTTGATGCCGACCATGGGATAACCTGCTATAAGACCGCCGGCTATGCACTCACGAAGACCTTTTTCAACTGCCGGGAAGAAGTTCTTGGGAACGGCACCGCCGACAACCTCGTCGGAGGTAAATACGAATTCTTCTTCGCCCATATACGGCTCGAAACGAATCCAAACATCACCGAACTGACCGTGACCGCCGGACTGTTTCTTGTGACGGCCCTGTTTGTCAACGGTTTTGCGGATGGTTTCGCGGTAAGCAACTCTGGGGATGGTAAGCTCAACTTCAACGCCGAACTTGGTTTTAAGTTTGGAAACAACAGTATCAAGGTGCTGTTCGCCGAGACCGGAGATGATGGCTTCCTTGGTTTCCTTATTGGTGTAGTAAAGGATAGAGCCGTCTTCCTCTGCAAGTCTGTTAAGACCGGAAGCAACCTTATCTTCTTCGCCCTTCTTGGTGCAGCTTACTGCCATTGAGTAGCAGGGAGCGGGGAAATCGACACCTGCAAGGGTAACGGGCTTCTTGGCGTCGCACATTGTGTCGCCGGTCTTGAAGCCGCTGAGCTTTGTAACAACACCGATGTCACCGGCGGTGATGGCGGTGATGTCTTCCTGCTTTGCTCCTTTAACGACAACGAGCTTGCCGATTTTCTCGGTTTCTTCGGTGCGTGCATTGTAAGCCGGTGTGGAGGAATCGATTTTACCGGAAACAACCTTGAAGAAGCTCATCTTGCCGACAAACGGGTCGGCAACGGTCTTGAAGCAGATAGCTGCAAGAGCGCCGTTGGGATCGCAGGCAATGTCGCCTTCGCCCTTGGGAGCGGGAGCAAGCTTTGTAATGCCGTTCATAAGAAGGTCAACAGCATCGGTAGTGAAGCCGGAGCAGGCATATACGGGGATAACTTCGCCGCCGCAAACGCCCTTTGAAAGACCGCTTACTATTTCGTCGTGGGTGAATGCTTCACCGTCGAAGAACTTCATCATAAGGTCTTCATCGGCAGTGGCAACGGCCTCGGTGAATGCTTCGTGAATGGCATCTATGTTGGCGTCGGAGGGCATTGCAACCTCGGTAGCCTTGCCGTTTACATATTTAAACGCCTTATTCTGCAGGAAGTTGATGTAGCAATCAACCGCATTGTTCTGCATATAGGGAACAACAACGGGGCAGATGGCTGCGCCGTATTCCTCTTTAAGAGCATCAAGCGTTTTGTAGAAGTCGGCATTCTCGGCATCGGTACGGGTAACCGCTATAAACTTTGAAAGACCTGACTTGGTTGCAGCCTTAAGAGCCTTTTCTGCGCCGACATCAACACCGCCGCCTGCTACGAGAACCGCTACAAGAGTTTCGGCTGCGCGAACGCCTTCGCTTCTGCCGCCTTCAAAGTCGAAAAGACCGGGAGTATCAAGTAAATTAACTTTGGTATTATTCCACTCAAAGTATGCGAATGCGGATGAAATAGAAACTTTTCTTCTTTTTTCTTCGGCATCGAAGTCGAGGACGGTGTTACCGTCTGCAACTCTGCCGAGTCTGTCTGATGCGCCCGAAAGGTAGAGCATGGCTTCGGCAAGAGTGGTCTTACCTCTGCCGCCGTGACCTGCGAGCACGACATTTCTGATGTTTTCCTTTGCGTATGCTTTCAAAAGAATTCCTCCCTGAACAGCGGCAAGCCGCTGATAATTGGTTTATTTGCGGCAGAAAAAAATATTCTGCGAGCATAAAACTGTACTTTGTGATTTTACCACATAAAATTCAAGTATTCAATCATTTTTTTGAGTAAAACGCAAAATTATCTATTATATATAAGTTAAACGCGCATTTTTTATGTAATATGTTGGTATTTTATTTTGCTGCATTTTCCGATTGAAAAATTAAAAGATTTATGGTACTATATCATAGAATAGATATGTATATCTTGATATCGTTGCTTGGAGGATACTGTAATGTCTGATAACGAAAAAAATATAAATAATTCCGCGAATGCAGATAAGACCCCGTCCGCTCCGCCTATGAAGGCGAAAGCACCCGGCAGTGCACAGCAAAAGAAAAAATCACCCGTTCCGATAATACTTATTATTGTTGCTGCTGTCCTTGTTCTCGGCGGCGCCATATTTGCCGCGGTAAAGCTTGCCGGCAATAAGAAGCCCGGTCCGGTCGTTGTTACCGATAATAACGGCGTTGCAGTTACCGACCCCAACGGTGAACCCGTTACGGTTGAGCCCGAAACAGAAGTGGTGACTTTTGTTGATGCTTCCGGCGAAACTCAGACAACTGTCGTATATAAAGAAATCACGGTCAATGTTACCGTTACAGACGCAAAGGGCGAGCCCGTTACCGAAAAAAGCGGCGAGGTAGTTACCACACAAATCAGCTACCGCCCCGAAATGACCACCACAACCAAACCCTCTACTACTAAAAAAGATAAAGGCGGCAGCGATAAGCCAAGCGAAAAGGTCACAGAGCAGAGTGGTGCCGAAGTTATAGGCAGCACCGCAATTGCCGTTACCGATGGCACAGGCAACACAGGCGTTGACAGTCAGGGCGAGGTAATAACCACAATAGTTCCCATTACAAGTGTGCCCGCAGTTGTTGAGGAGGCAAAAATCGAATTCAAATCCACTCTCGGCGGCTCACAGCAGGATTATTTCTCGGATGTTGCACAACTCGGCGACGGCACATATATCACCGCAAATGTCACAAACTCCACAGACGGCGATTTTACAAAATTCAAAGATATGGCGCTTATAGCGCCTTATACCGTACTTACAAAATACAGTGCTGACGGCTCAATTATCTGGCAGCAGGCTTACGGCTCCAAGAAGGGCATTACCGTTCTGACTTCACTCGTTCCCGCAGGTGACGGCGGTTTCTACGCTGCAGGCTACGGCAAAAAAATCGGCGGAAAAACCGGTTACGGCTATTACGACGGCGTTGTCTGCAGATTTGACGCCAACGGCAACGAAGTATGGCATAAGATTTTCGGTACATCCACGGTTGACCTGTTAAACGATATCTGCCTTACCTCCGACGGCGGTGTTGTGGCAGTAGGCTCTGTGGGCAACAATGACTATGATGCAGCCGAATTCAAACTCCCCGAACTCAACTCCGCAGCGTGCGCGGTAAAATACAGCGCAAACGGCGACCTTGTATGGAAAAATGTTTTCGGCGGCAACCAGGATTCACTCAACGGCGTTGTTGAAGGCAATGACGGTACTTTGTTTGCCGTAGGTACATTCTATTCCGGCAAACTGTTTGACAGTATGGGCAATTCCGATGCCGGCGTTGTAAAACTTTCGGCAAACGGCAAATATCTTGATGTTGCGCCCGTTGCAGGCACAGGCATCGAAAGCTTCAACGGCATTACGCTCGCTTCCGACGGCGGCATTGTGATCGTCGGCAGGTCAAACTCCGCCGATATAGAAAACACTGCGAGTTTCTTCAACGATGACCTTATAGCAAGAGGTGGATTTGATGCTTATATCGTTAAATTCAACCCGTCACTCAATGTAGTCTTCGCCAAAGCATTCAGAGGGCAGAATGACGACAGACTTTCCGCAGTTGTTGAAAATGAAGACGGTAATTTTATAGCGGTAGGTTACACAAACTCCTCCTCGCGCGACCTCAAGGGCGTTACCACCCGCGGCGGCGACGATATGGTTATAGCCTGCTTCGACAAAAGCGGCGATCTGCTTTGGGCGCGCGCCTTCGGCGGCACCAAGAATGAAACAGCAGATGCTGTATGCCTCGGCTCCGACGGCGGCTATGTCGTAGCCGGCAAAACACTTTCAAACGATGTTGACTTAAAGGGTATTGCACCCTACGCCGGCGGAAAAGCAGTTGGTGCAATAATCAAATTTCCCGAGTAATTATGATTAAAATAATATGCGATTACCGTGACGGCGTTACTGCCGTTCCCACGGATTTGATTGATAAGCACTTAAAGCTTGCCCCTGCGGCGAGCTTTAAGGTTTTGCTTTTTGTAATGCGAAATCCCGGCGGCGACTACACCGCCGAAACAGTTGCCGCCTGCACCGGAATGAGTGCGCAGGATGCATCTGACTGCCTCGAATACTGGAAAATGAACGGTATTATTGAAATCACCGACGGTATTTCCGCCGATGCAGGCAAAGAAGCACTCGGCAATTTAAAGCGGCTTGATACCGAAGCATCCGCACCGGTTTCGCAAAATAAAGTAAGAGCTCTGCCCGTTTCAAAGCCTACGCAGCGTCAAATTGCGCAGCGCATCACCGAGGAACCGGAGCTTTCCGTAATATACGGCGAGGCGCAGAAAATTCTCGGCACATTCGGGTATGATACGCAGGCGCTCATACTTATGATTTACGATTACTACGGCTTTCCGCCGGAAGTGATTATTACGCTTTTACAGCACCAGAAGCAGCTCGGCAAGGCTTCGTCCGCAGCCATAAAGAGCACGGCGGAGGATTGGGCAAAACGCGGTATAGACAGCCTTGAACTTGTCGAAAAAGAACTGCTTGCTCTCGAAAAAATCAAAAATGTTTACATAGAAATAAAAGCGGCGGCAGGTCTTACCGCCGAAGTCCCCACACCCCGCATAAAAACTCTGTTGAGAGATTGGGCGGTAGAACGCGAAATTTCAACCGAACTGATACTGTTCGCTCTGCAGGAAAGCGGAAACAGCTTCCCCGAAGCAAATAAGCTCATAAAAAAATGGTCGCTTGCGGGCGTTACAAAGCCGGAACAGGTAAATCAGCGCAAGTCACGCAATATTCCGACCGATGTAAAAAAGACATACGACATAAATAAAGTCGGTAAAAATTCAATTCTTGAACGTCTTAAACAGGCTTCCGAAAGGTCTGATGAACAATGAAATTTTCTGAAATAATCTATACCAAAGCCGAAGCCGAGCTTAAACGCAGGCGCGAACAGGCAGAAAAGCTGGCGGCTTTGCGCCGTAAAGAATTAACTGAAAAATATCCGCAGCTCACCGAAATCGAAAACACCATGCGCAATGCCGCGCTTGAAGTCATAAAAAGCATCGGCAGCGGCAGCAATTCAGGCGCAAATGTAGGTCAGCTTGCGGTAAAAAACCTGCAGGCACAGGAGGAGCGCAAAAAGCTTATTGCCGCGGCAGGCTATCCGGCGGATTACCTTGACCCGCCATACACCTGCAAAAAATGTAAGGACACCGGCATACTCGACGGCAAGCTCTGCGAATGCCACCTTGCACTTTTACAGCAGATTTCGGTAAGCGAACTGTCATGCAGTCCTTTGCTTGCTTCTTCTACATTTGAAACATTCGACCTCAAATATTACAGCACCGAAAAAGACTACGAAACAGGTTTTTCGCCGCGTGCGGTAATGGAGCTTACGCGTGATACCTTAAAGGACTATGCAGAGTGCTTCACCCCCGCAAGCGAAAGCTGGGTTTTCTGCGGCGGAACGGGACTCGGCAAAACTCACCTTGCACTTGCGGTATTGAACCGCGTGACACAGCGCGGTTACAGCGTTTACTACAATACTGCCGCAAGCATTGTAAAGCAGCTCGAAAAAGCGCATTTCGGCAGGGGCGACTCCGATATTGAGGACGAACTCGAAAAATGCGATTTGCTTATAATCGACGATCTGGGTACCGAATTCAAAACGAGTTTTTCCGAATCGGCAATAAACGAAATAGTAAACGATGCCATACTCAACGGCAAAGCGATGATTATTATTTCCAATTTTTCATTCGGTGAACTTGAAGAACGCTACGGTCAGCGCCTCGTTTCGCGTCTGAACGGCTTTAAGGTCGCAGGCTTTGTGGGCGAAGATATACGCCAGCTCAAAGGTTAAAACATTTTCCCGAAAAGGAGATTTTTATTATGTTAAAAGGTATTCCGAACATCATCAGCCCCGAACTTCTTAAAATACTCGATGAAATGGGCCACGGCGACGAAATCGTTATAGGCGACGGCAATTTCCCGGCGGCATCAAACGCACAGCGCCTTATCCGCTGCGACGGTCACAATGTACCCGAGCTGCTTGACGCGATTTTGCAGCTTATGCCTCTTGATACTTATGTGGAAAGCCCCGTAATGCTTATGCAGACCACCAACGGCGACCCCACACCTGTTATCTGGGCTGAATATCAGAAAATAGTAGATAAAAACAACGGCGAAACCAAAATGAGCGAAATTGAACGCTTCGCATTCTACGAAAGAACACGCAAGGCTTACGCGGTCATCGCAACAAGTGAAATGGCACTTTATGCAAATGTCATTTTGAAAAAGGGCGTTGTAAAAGAATAATTATTAAGAGCTGTAAATTATTTTACAGCTCTGTTTATTACTTTCGATATGTATTATTATATAGTCTGGTTTATCTGTATTTCGGCGTTGACCGCCGTTCTCACCGTTTACGATAAAATTGCTGCACAGCGCGGCTCACGCAGAATACGCGAAAAAACACTGCTGTTCTGCGGCTTTTCAGGCGGAGCGGCAGCGGAGTTTATTATTATGCGAATAATTCGCCACAAAACGCGCAAGAAAAAATTTATGATAACTCTGCCGCTGTTTATGGTGCTTCACACGGCATTATTTGCCTTGCTTATTTACTGTGAGGTGATTTCTTGGTAAGAGCCGATACACGCATACAATTTTTAAAAGGTGTGGGCGAAGCGCGCGCAAAGTCGCTTGAAAAGCAGGGGATTTACTCCGTGGGCGATCTTTTAAGGAATTACCCACGCACCTATGAGGATTGGAACAATGTTGTTTCGCTGCGCGACGCGCCGCTGAACGAAACAGTCTGCCTGAGATGTACCGTGGCGGACAGGGTGAGCGTTGCCCGCATTAAAGGCGGTATGCTGCTTTGCAAAACCATTCTCGCAGATGATACAGGTTGGATAAACGCGGTATTCTTCAATAATAAATACATCAAAGATACGCTTGTGCAGGATGAAGAATATCTGTTTTACGGCAAAATAACCGTTGACAAATTCGGCGGCAAAACCATTTCATCGCCGCGCGTTGAAAAATGCCTTGAAAAGCAGCGCATACGCCCCGTTTACAAAGCAAGCGCCTCGCTCAATTCAAAAACAATCGAACGGCTTACGGAAACGGCTCTGCGCGAAATCAAAGGAAATCTGCCTGAATTTTTGCCGCAGTACCTTGTAAAAAAATACCGTCTTATGGGCTTTGAGGAAGCCATAAATACGGTACATTTTCCCGAAAGCGAGGAAAAGCTCGCCCTTGCAAAGCGCAGGCTTGTGTTTGAGGAGCTGCTGCTTCTGCAGCTCGGCATTTTCGGCGAAAAAAACAAAGGCAGCGCCCGCAAGGCACTGCCCGTAAAAGAAGATTTTACCGAGGAATTTTTCGCTTCGCTGCCGTTTGAGCCGACGGGCGCACAGCGCCGCGCCGTAAGCGAAGCGGTAACGGATATGAAGAACGAAAAGCCTATGAACAGGCTTCTGCAGGGCGATGTCGGCTCCGGTAAAACCGCGGTTGCCGCCGCGCTTATATACAACGCCGCAAAAAACGGCTTTCAGAGTGCGCTTATGGCACCCACCGAGGTGCTCGCAAACCAGCATTACAAAACGCTGTGCGGCTTTTTCGGTGATACGCTTAAAATCGAACTGCTTACCGGCTCCGTAACCGCAAAAAACAAGCGGCTCATACGCGAACGCCTTGAAAGCGGCGAAGCCGATATGGTGGTCGGCACGCACGCCGTAATTCAGGATGATGTGGCGTTTTCGCGCCTCGGTCTTGTTATAACCGATGAGCAGCACCGTTTCGGCGTGGGGCAGAGGGCGGCGCTATCCGGCAAGGGCGTAAATCCGCACACGCTCGTTATGTCGGCAACGCCAATACCGCGCACGCTTGCCATGATGATATACGGCGAGCTTGATATTTCGGTGCTTGACGAACTGCCCAAGGGCAGGCAGCCCATAAAAACCTACTGCGTGACCACCGCTTACCGCGAAAGGATATACGCTTTTATTAAAAAGCATATCGACTGCGGCGAGCAGGCATATATAGTCTGCCCGCTTGTGGAGGAGGGCGAAAACGAAAGCGACCTTGTGCCCGCCACCGAATACTACGATTATTTAAAATCTTCGTATTTCAGCGATTACACACTCGGACTTCTGCACGGCAAAATGAAGCCCAAGGACAAGGATGCCGTTATGAAGCGCTTTTACGCAGGCGAAATTCAGGTGCTTGTTTCGACCGTTGTTATAGAAGTGGGCGTGGATGTGCCCGCCGCAACCGTTATGGCAATAGAAAATGCCGACCGCTTCGGGCTTTCGCAGCTGCACCAGCTGCGCGGCAGAATAGGCAGAGGCTCGGCGGAAAGCCATTGTATCCTGCTTTCTGATGCGCAGAACGAGGATGCACGCGAGCGCTTCGATATAATGTGCCGCACCTGCGACGGCTTCGAGATTGCCAAAAAAGACCTTGAAATGCGCGGCCCCGGCGACTTTTTCGGCAGCCGTCAGCACGGTCTGCCGGATATGCGCGTGGCAAATCTTATGAGCGATACGCGCATACTTTACGAAGCGCAGAAAACCGCAAAGGAAATAGTCGACGGCGAAGCACCCGTAAACGAAACGGAGAGAGAGCTGCTGAATTATGAGGTTGAAAAGCTGTTTACGAGAGTGAGCTTTAACTGATTTGTTATTTCTTGATATACCTTTGATTTTTACTGCTCGGCTTATCGGGGCAGGTCATAATTATCAAATTATCCTTAAGTGCGGGATTGAGGTAATTCTTTCGCAATGCTTCTTTGGATTTTAAGCTGAGCAGGTCAAGAATTTCATTTGCCGAGTATGCGCGTTCATACTCCATAACCGCAAGCAGCTTTTTAACATATTCACTTATATTGCTGCCGTAAGCTGTTACCGATTCTGCAATTTCATCAATCACGGCATTTATCTGTTCAAGCATAAATTCAATAAAAACCGTACTGCTGCCGTCGATATGGCATTGTGCTATTGCATCATAATAACCTGACTGAAATTTTTCAATCTGACTTTCAATCGGTATAAATTCAAAAACCGGATTCCATTTAGTTAAAATCGCACTGTGCCACAGACGCGCCATTCTGCCGTTACCGTCTGTAAACGGATGAATAAAAACAAATTCGTAGTGAAATACCGCCGATAAAATCAACGGATGAATTTTATCTTTATTGGCTTTCATCCATGCAAACAGATTTTTCATCTGCTCGGGAACAAGCCTTGCGGGAGGTGCCATAAAAATACACTTTTCACCCGCAAAAACACCTTCTTCGCCCAATCGGAAATCGCCGCTGTTATCGGCAAGGTACTTTGTCATTACACCGTGCAGAGCTTTAAGCTGTTTAAGACTGTAAATATCAATATCCGCTATATTTTCATACGCCTCATAAGCGTTTTTAACCTCTTGGATTTCCCTTTGCGAGCCGAATACGGTTTTGCCGTTTATCACATCGCGCACCTCGGTCAAAGAAAGCGAATTTGCTTCGATTGCAAGGGAAGAATGAATTGATTTAATCTTGTTGTTTTTGCGCAGATGAGGTTTTGAATCAAGATTGCTGCGCTCTGTTATTCTGCCGATTTTTTCGGAAATCGCGGCAACAAGGTTAAGCGTTTTTTCAGTAATCTGATAAGGCGGTATATAATCTGACATAAAAAAACCTCTTTCATCTTGCTTATTATCCTACTTACTATCTTGCTTATTATCTTACTATATTGTTTGCAAAAAATCAATAAAAATCTATTGTATATTTAAAAACGCGCCTGCATTGCAAGCGCTTTTCTTAATTCATAATTCTAAACTCTTAAATCCCTCAAAACAGTCCTTTCAGGAACTGAACTGCCGCGCGTATATCCTTTTCGGGATCGTCGCCGACCTCGCGCTCAATGGTGAGGAAGCCGTTGTAGCCGATTTTTTCAAGTGCGGCAAGGTATGCGGGGTAGGGAACGCTGCCCTCACCGAGCGGCACCTCTATAAAGCTGTTGCCGGTAACTATAACATCGGGCTTCATACCGTAAACGATTTCGGGGTCTTTATAGAAAAGCTGTTTGCCGTCCTTTGCGTGGGTGTGAACTATGTATTTT
>JAZUJG010000402.1:0-20003 GCA_045642645.1 Acutalibacteraceae bacterium
TGCCAAATACCCGTGGTGCGCGTGTAGTCGCAGCCGCGTGAATAAAACTCCTCGCACTGCTTGCCGCGCGCCTGCAAAAAGCTTCTTGTGTCATCCTCGCCATAAACGGTGATAACATTTTCGCCCTTAACCGCAAAATCGGTAATATCCACTCTGAATGCGGTGTAGCCGCCGAAATGCTCGCCCGCCTTTTTGCCGTTTATGTAGACTATTGCGTGAAAATCGACTGCGCCGAACACAAGGAAAATTCTGCCGCCGAAGAAGCTTTCATCAATATTAACCTTGCGTCTGTACCATACCGCCGCAATAAAATCCTTGTACTCTACGCCCGAGAGCTTGCTTTCGGGGCAGAAGGGTACATTTATTTTTTTGGTAAATACGGCATCGGTTTCAAACATTTTTCTGTTTATGCCGCTGTTGCCGAGATCAAGCTCAAAATCCCACTCGCCGTTGAGAATTGCATATTTTTCGCGTTTAAAATCGGGTCTGGGGTGTTCATTTCTGTAAATCATTTGTTATCTCCTCCGTTTTTTCTGAGGTATATAAGCAGCACCGCAATATCGGCAGGCGAAACACCGCTTATGCGCGATGCCTGACCGACTGTTTCGGGGTGCACCTTTTCAAGCTTTTCGATTGCTTCGAGCCTTAAATTCGTAATATCCTTATAATTTATATCCTCGGGGATTTTCTTCACTTCAAGGCGTTTTTGCTCCTCGACCTGCGCGAGCTGGCGTTTTATGTAGCCCTCATATTTAAGGTTGATTTCCACCTGCTCGGCTACCTCGCGCGGCAAGTCGGGATTGCGTGTTTTATCGAACGGCGCGAGCATGGCATAAGTCACCTGCGGGCGCTTTATAAGCTCGCTGAGCCTGCAGCCGCTTACAAGCGGCGATGTGCCGGCATCTTCAAGCATTTTGTTTAATTCCGCGGACGGTGAAACCGTTACACTTAAAACTCTCTGCGTTTCTTCCTCAATAAGCCTTACCTTTTCAAGATACTTATTATATCTTTCATCGCCTACAAGTCCGAGCTTTCTGCCTGCTTCGGTGAGGCGCAGATCCGCGTTATCCTCACGCAGAATAAGGCGGTATTCGCTGCGCGAGGTCATCATTCTGTACGGGTCGCGGCAGCCCTTGGTAACAAGGTCGTCTATAAGCGTGCCTATATAGGATGTGCTGCGGTCAAGCGTGAACGGCTCTTTGCCGAGCGCCTTGTGCGCGGCGTTTATGCCTGCCACAAGTCCCTGCGCGGCGGCTTCCTCGTAGCCGGATGAGCCGTTGAACTGCCCCGCGCCGAAAAGTCCGTCAAGCTCGGTAAATTCGAGTGTGGATTTTAAAGAAAGCGGGTCAACGCAGTCGTATTCAATAGCGTAGGCGGTACGCATAACCTCGACATTTTCAAGCCCCTGAATACTGTGCAGGATTTTAAGCTGCACATCCTCGGGCAGCGACGACGAAAGTCCCTGCAAATACAGCTCCTCGGTATCAAGTCCGCATGGCTCTATAAATACCTGGTGGCGCTCGCGCTCGGTGAATCTTACGATTTTATCCTCAATGCTCGGGCAGTAGCGCGGGCCCACGCCCTCAATTTTGTGTGAGTACAGCGGTGAGCGGTCAAGGTTAGCGAGAATCACCTCTTTTGTATCGGGATTGGTATATGTTATGTGGCAGGTCGCCTTGTTTTTAAGCGTTTCGGGCGCGGTCGAAAACGAGAACGGCGTAATTTCTTCATCACCGAATTGTTCCTCAAGCTTTGAAAAATCCACGCTTCTGCGGTTCACGCGCGGGGGAGTGCCCGTTTTGAAACGGCGCAGCGAAACATTGAGTTTCTCCAGATCATCGCTGAGTAAATCCGAGGGAAACATACCGTCGGGACCGCTCGGGTATGAAACATCACCGACAAAGACCTTGCCCTTTAAGAATGTACCCGTTGCGATTACCACGCACTTTGCGGTATATAAAGCCTGCAGCTTTGTGGCAAACTCCCACAGACCGTTTTCGTTCTTTCTGAGCGATACTATTTCGCCCTGCTTCAAATCGAGATTTTTCTGCAGCTCAAGGGCGTGCTTCATATATTTTGTGTATTCCTTACGGTCTATCTGCGCTCTTAAAGAGTGCACCGCGGGGCCTTTGCCGAGATTGAGTATGCGGCTCTGTATGAGCGTGGCATCAGCCGCCTTGCCCATTTCGCCGCCGAGTGCATCAATTTCGCGCACAAGGTGGCCCTTTGATGTGCCGCCTATGGAGGGGTTGCACGCCATATTGCCTATCCAGTCAAGATTTATTGTAAAAACCACGGTTTTTGCGCCGAGGCGAGCGGCGGCGAGCGCGGCTTCGATACCCGCGTGCCCCGCGCCTATAACGGCAACATCGTAGCTGTCTGCAAAATAGTTCATTCGTTTCACCAAGTCAACCTATGAATTTTATATGCCCGTCTTCACGCTCTTTGAACGGCGGCTGCTCGTTCGGGTAGCCGAGAGTCATACCCAAATCGAAACACCAGTCATCGGGTATTTCGAGTATCTTTTTCCACTTTTTTGCGCCGTTTTCGTCGTCGAAAAGTGCGCCGAGCGAGCCGACCATGCACGAGCCGAGCCCGAGTGCCTTTGCGGCAAGCGCAATATTTTCAGCCATAAGCCCTGCCGCCATATCGGCTTTTTCGGGCGATACTATGAATATAAAAACGGGGGCGTTGTGGTAAACGGGGCGAATGTTCCAGCCGGTGTAGGCGGGCGTGTCCCAACCGACGATGTTTTTAAAGTCGGTGTTCATTTCATCAAGCAGAGCCTTACTGCGAATCACGCGTAGGTGACAGGGCTGTGTGTTTCTGCCGCTGGGTGCGCGTATGGCGGCATCAAGCACCGTGCCCAGAAGTTCATCCGGCACCTGCTCTGCGGTGTACTCGCGTATAGTCTGCCGCGTCATAATATTTTCAATAACCTTATTTTCCATACAGTCACCCCAAAAGAGAGAAGTAAGCTCTTGCCACAGAGTCCGTAACATCGGCTTCTACGTTCATATATTCCTCAATGAGCGAGTCAATTTCCTCACCGACGATATTTTCTATCATCTCGGCTTTTTTATCGTTGAAATAGTCGCTGTTTACATCCGGCTCGCCGCGCAGAACGAGGAAGATATTTTCCTGCGTGCCGATTACGGTGGCGCGCCTTGCTTCTATGTTTTTGACCTTGTCGAAAAATCCCGTGGGGTAGCTTATGGTATCGTCCTTGCTGAGTATAACGGTCTGTACGGAGCTTTGGTAGCCCGATGCCGCAAGGAAATCGGCGGCTTCCTCCATGGATTTTTCACCTGCGTTTATGAGGTTTGCCATGTTCTGAAATTTAAGGACAATCGCTTCGGCTTCGTTTTTGGTGACGGAGGAGGTCGCACCGGTGGCATCGGTCTTGGTGAAATAGCCGTTGATTACCTGGAACACGACGTATTCCGTTCTGAATTGCGCATAAAGCCTTGCAACAGGCAGCTCGTGACTGCCGCCCGTGCCGTAAAGGTGCAGAAGCAGAGCGCGCTTGTAGCCCTCGGCGGTAAATACCTTGGTGAGCGTTTCGCGTGTTACGCCGATTTTTTCGTAATATCTGCCGTAAACGCCCCAATAGGCGCTCACCTTTTCACTCACCGCGGCTTTTTCGGCAGTGGTGAGTACGATATTTTCGGCGTGAGCGTAGGAGTTTATTTTAAAATATGTCGAGGCGAGCTTGACCGCCTTATCTATTACGGCGTCGAAATTTGCGCCTTCACCTGTTTCGGCCTTTGCCGCATCAAGAAAATATGTGAGTACATCGTTTGAAACGGTAACGCCGTTGAGCTTCAGACCCACATTGCGCTCGTAATCGTCGCCGCAAGCAGAAAAGCACACAATCGAAAAAACCGATATTGCCGCAAGCAGCAGCGATAATATTTTTTTAGGCATTATATGCACCTCGAAATCTGATTTTACCTTGATTTTACACCAAATTACAGTATAGCAGACAAACCGTTTCAAAACAAGTATATTGCGTGAACATTTTCAAATAATAATGTCAATTGATATGAAAGGAAATGAGAATTTGAAAAATTCACACAACCGCCGCCGCAGGCGTACCGTAAAAGTTAACGGCGTAAACATTCTTAATGTGCAAAACGCCGTAAAACCGCAGAAAAACGACCCCAATGTGCCCTTTAATGACAAAAACCTTGTCTGGCTGGCAGACAAGGATAATTTGGAATTATAATTATTCATCAGCAAATCGTTCCGCCGCCTATGAGTAAATCACCGATATATATCGCGGCGGTCTGTCCCGGGGCGGCGGCGCGCTGCGGCTCGCAGAATTCAAGCACGCCGCGTGTGCCGTCAACCGTCAGCACTGCTTTTGCGGGCGGTGCGGCGCAGCGTATTTTTGCACAGCATTCCACGGACGAAGCGGGCAAAGTGCCGTTTATAAATGATAAATCAGAAATTTCCACACGGGTTTTAAAAAGTGCATCGTTGCCGCCGACGGTAACGGTGTTTTTTTCGTAATCAAGCGCAACCGCGTACATCGGCACGCCGAAAGCGCCCAGGCCCTTGCGCTGACCTACGGTGTATTTATAAAGTCCGCCGTGCGTGCCCGCCTTTGTGCCGTCGGTAAAAATGAAATCACCCGACTTGTATTCGGGATTGCACTCGCGCTCAATGAACGAAATATAATCGTTATCGGGTATGAAGCAGACCTCCTGGCTGTCCTTTTTTTCGGCAACGGCGAGACCTGCATTTGCGGCAATAGTGCGCGCTTCGTCCTTTGTGATATTTTCAAGCGGAAATATCACATGGGCGAGCGTTTCTTTTTTCAGCCTGCAAAGGAAATAGCTCTGGTCCTTTTTGGTGGCGGTGCGGCGAATGAAAATATCGCCGTTTTCAGCGGTAAAAATGCCCGCGTAATGCCCGGTGGCGATTCTTTCTGCCCCGTTTGCGAGGGCATATTCGAGAATTTTGCCGAATTTAAGCGCGGGATTACAGAAAACGCAGGGGTTCGGCGTTCTGCCGTGCAGGTATTCGTTGCAGAAATAGTCGGTAACAAGCTTGAATTCACTGCGGCAGTCAAGCACGGTTAGCGGTATGCCGAGCTTTGCGGCAACATCTTCGGCATCGGCAATATCGGCATCTGCGGTATTGCCCGGTTTAAGCCGCAGCATAACGCCGCGCACACCGTAACCGCGCTCAAGCAGTACCGAAGCCGCCGCCGCGGAATCCACACCGCCGCTTAATGCCATAAAAACAGTTTCTTTCATAATTCACCGCCGATTAGTAATATTTAACAAAAAAATGATATCATAACTGATGTGTAAAATCAACAATAGGAAAAATTTTTGTTGTTCAAAAGGTAAAAATTATTGTATAAAATGTAAAATTTCGCTTGCAATATATAAAAATGTGTTGTATTATAAATATATCATTATATATTCGGGCGATTTAGGCATTTTTGTAAAAATTGCGGTCAACTTGCTCGTAATATGTGCGAATTTTGCGGTGTTTCGGCAGAAAAAACGCAATTTGTTTTCGGAAGGGACGGATAGGATTTGTCAGCAGATTTACATTGTCACACGCGGTTGTCTAACGGTTCTCTCGGCATTGAGGACCTTATCAACCTTGCCAAAAAACGCGGTGTAACCACCATCGCCATTACCGACCACGATTGCCTTGCAGGTACTGTCAGGGGCAGCATTATCGGTAAAAGACAGGGCATAGAGGTCATTCAGGGCGTAGAGCTTTCCGGTACGGACAAAACCAACGGGCAGGAAATTCACGTACTCTGCTACAAACCCGATTACCCCGACAGGCTCGAGGGACTTTGCCACCGCAGCCAGCAGATAAGAAAAAGGTCAACTCACTATATGATGCTTAAAGCCGCGCAGAAGTACCCCATCACTCCCGAGTTCGTTGCAAAGTGCGCATCGGGCTCCACCACCATTTTCAAGGTACATATCATGCAGGCTCTCTGGGAGAACGGCTTTACCGATAAAATCTTCGGCGACCTTTATACCGAGCTTTTCCATTCCGATGTTGAGGGTAATATAAACCACATCCCCGAATATGAAGATATTTTTGATGTTTTACAGCAGATTCACGATGCCGGCGGCATCGCGGTGCTTGCACACCCGCAGCGCTGCAAAAATCCCGAGCTGCTTGACAAGCTCGTGGAAGCAGGGCTCGACGGTATTGAGGTTTACGCCCCCACCACCTCTGAGGAGGACAAGGCTAAACTGCTTAAATACGCCAAAAAGCACAAGCTGCTTACCACCGGCGGCTCCAATTTCAAGGGACTCTACAACCGCCAGGTGCTTTCGGTAGGCGACTGCGACCTGCCCGATGAATGTGTGCAGGAGCTTATCTCCTACAAGGCACGCAAAAAGAAGCAGGAACGCAAGGCGGCAAAGGAAGCCGCAGAAGCCGAAGCGGCGGCAGTTGCCGAATAAAAACATAAGGGGCTGTCGCAAAATGCGACAGCCCCTTTCGATTATTGCATTTTCAGTTCTGCGGGTCTACGGGATTGTAGTCGGTATAGGTGCCTTCGGGATTCCCCTGCTGAGGGTTATAGCCCTGTTGGGGATTGAAGCCCTGTTCAAAGCCCTGCGGCGCTTTCGGCTCGTCGGGCATAACTATTGCGCAGATAATATACGCAAGCACGCCCGTACCCGCAAAGAAAATAAGGAATACCCACGCAAGTCTTATCCAGGTGGAATCAACATTGAAATACTTTGCTATACCGCCGCATACGCCGGCGATTTTTTTATCTTCACTTGATTTATAGAGTTTTTTGTCCATAAATATCTCTCCTTTCATTTCACCTTGAATTATACACCATTTTATGTTCGGTTTCAACAAAATGCAAATATTTTAATCAATTCTTTACAAATCCGTAATTTTAAAGTCAACCTGCATAAATACCGACTTGTATTTTCTGGAAATATTTTTATTGAAATAAACACTATTTGTGTTATACTTAATTATGTAAATATTACTGCGAGCTTTCGCAGATGAAAGGATGATATTTTTTATGGCAGAAAACAGATTTATCGGCGATTATCCGGTAATCGGCATCCGCCCCATTATCGATGCAAGGCGCGGCCCTCTCGGCGTAAGACAGTCGCTTGAGGATCAGACAATGGGCATGGCAAAGGCAGCTGCAAAGCTCTTTACCGAAAATCTCAGATATTCAAACGGCGAGCCCGTTAAAGTAGTTATTTCAGACACCTCCATCGGTCGTGTTGCAGAGGCGGCAGCCTGCGCGGCACAGTTCAAAAAAGAGGGCGTTGACATCACCCTTTCCGTTACTCCCTGCTGGTGCTACGGCAGCGAAACAATGGATATGGATCCCAACACAATAAAGGGCGTTTGGGGCTTCAACGCCACCGAAAGACCCGGTGCGGTTTACCTTGCATCCGTTCTTGCGGCACATGCACAGAAGGGCTTGCCCGCATTCGGTATCTACGGCAAAGAAGTTCAGGAAGCTGACGACACCTCAATCCCCGACGATGTTAAGGAAAAGCTCCTCAGATTCGCAAAGGCGGCTGTTGCCGTTGCCACAATGAAAGGCAAATCCTACTTACAGATAGGCTCTATCTGCATGGGTATTGCAGGTTCTTCGATTATCCCCGAGTTTATTGAAGAATATCTCGGCATGAGAGTTGAGTCTGTTGACGAAGTAGAAGTTCTCAGAAGAATGGAAGAAGGCATCTACGACGAAGCCGAATTCCAGAAAGCATACAAGTGGACTAAGGAACATTGCCCCGAAGGCTTTGACAAGAACCCCGAATTCGTAAGAAAATCCCCCGAACAGAAGGAAAAAGACTGGGAATTCTCGGTTAAGCTTATGTGCATAATCAAGGACCTTATGAACGGCAACAAGAATCTGCCCGAGGGCAGAGAGGAAGAAGCCGTTGGCCATAACGCCATAGCGGCAGGCTTCCAGGGTCAGCGTCAGTGGACTGACCACTGGCCGAATGCCGACTTTGCAGAGGCTCTGCTCAACACCAGCTTCGACTGGAACGGCGTTCGCGAGCCTTACATCCTCGCAACCGAAAATGACGTTCTCAACGGCATTTCAATGCTTTTCCAGAAGCTTATCTCCAACCAGCCCTCCATGTTCTCCGACGTTCGCACTCACTGGAGCACCGAATCCGTTAAGAGAGTTACCGGCTACGAGCTTCAGGGCAAGGCTAAAGAGGCAGGCGGCATAATCCACCTTATCAACTCCGGCGCTTCGTGCCTTGATGCCTGCGGCGAATTAAGAGATGCCGACGGCAAGCCCTGCATGAAGAAATGGTTTGACGTTACAGACGAAGACGTTGACAAGATGCTCAAGGCTACCACCTGGTGCGCTGCCGACAACGGCTATTTCCGCGGCGGCGGATATTCCTCGCGCTTTGTAACACGCGGCGAGATGCCCGCTACCATGATCCGCATCAACTGGGTAAAAGGTCTCGGACCGACTATTCAGATTTGCGAAGGCTACTATGTAGCACTGCCCGATGAAGTTACCGACACTCTCTGGAAGAGAACGGACTACACCTGGCCCTGCACATGGTTCGCACCCAGACTTACCGGCGAGGGCGCATTCAGATCGGCTTATGACCTTATGAACACCTGGGGCGCAAACCACGGCGCTTCCACCTACGGCCATATCGGTGCCGACCTTATCACAATGTGCTCAATGCTCAGAATCCCCGTTTCGCTCCACAACGTACCGGACGAAAAGATTTTCCGTCCCGCCTGCTGGAACGCATTCGGCACAAAGGACCTTGAGGGCGCTGATTTCAGAGCCTGCGCAGCTTACGGCCCGCTGTTCAAATAAAATCCGATAAAAGTTCAGTATCCTCTCACTTTTGTGAGAGGATACTGTGTTTTTTATTCTAATTCATTCAACACTTTTATTTGATCTCTGCGAGCATAAAGTATCGCAAAAATATACACTTCGGTGTCTTCTTTATTGACAGTAAAATAAATCAAATAATTTTTAACAGGCATTCTATGTACTCCGCGTTCACGCCATTTTTCTTCGTCGGTAAACGGAATGCGCTCCGGCATTTGCTCAAGCGATTCAACGGCTTTTTTTAATACAGAAAGCGTGTTGCCCGCTGCCGTTGGTGATTTAAGCTCAAACAGTATATAATCGCGTATAGCCGTTAAATGCTGCTGTGCCTGCGGAGTAATAATAACTTTATACTTTTTTGCCATATCAAACTTCATTCATTAAACTGTCAAACACTTCTGCTGCCGGCTCCCCGGATTTTGAATACGCTTCGGATAAGCCCTGTTCCATTATTCCGTCAAAAGCGACACTATCCATTTCATCCCTTGCCACAGCCGTTTGCGGAAGCAAAAGTGAAAAAGGTATGCCCTTTGTCAGAATAATCTGTTTATACAACATATTTATAAGCACGGAAGTCGGTACACCGAGTGTTTCAAGTATATTCTCCGCCTGGATTTTCACCTCAGGCTCTACTCTTGCGATAACATTTGCGGTTTTTGTTGCCATAATAACATCACCTTTCGATATTATTATATGCCATTGTATTGCAAATAGCAATACATTTTTTCATTTTACAGCAATACTTCTTTGCCCGTTTTTGCAGATTCATATACCGCGCAGAGAATTTTTACCATATCCACGCCCTGCTGCGGCACGAATTTCGGCTCTGCGCCGTCAATGACCACATCGTAAAAATGCTTGAGGTTGTTGAAATGGCCGTGATGCTCGTCTGTATTTGGAGCGGAAATATCAAGCAGCTCGCCGTCATCCTCGGTGTAAAATTCAACCTGACCGTTTTCCCATTTAAGACCTGATTTTGTGCCGCGCAGCTCAACGAAGCGGCGTTCTCTCTTAACATTGGAAGCCCAGCTGAATTCTATCTGCAGAACCGCACCGTTGTCAAAGCGGATCATACCCATAGCAAGATCCTCAACATCGAATGTGCCTGCGGCGTTTTTATCGCCGAAATCGGAATTTACGGAGTCGCTCGTATCGTTATCGCTGAATTTGCTGTATGTGTTGCCGGAAACCGAAACGGGTGTGGGGTTGCCCATAAGCCATATAGCAAGGTCTATCATATGAACACCCAAATCAATAAGCGGACCGCCGCCGGACTGCGCCTTGGTGGTGAACCAGCCGCCCTTGCCGGGTATGCCTCTGCGCCTCTGCCAGCCGCAGCGACCTGCATAGATTTCGCCCATTTTGCCGCCGTCGATATACTTTTTGGCAAATACGGAAGCATCAACATAGCGGTTGTTGCGCATAACCATAAGGGTTTTGCCCGCCTTTTCGGCAGCCGCCTGCATTTTAAGGACTTCCTCAACATTTATTGCATCGGGCTTTTCGCAGAAAACGTGCTTGCCCGCCTCAAATGCCGCCACCGCGATTATTGAATGCAGGTAGTTAGGGGTGCATATATCAACAGAATCAATGCTTTCATCCTTCAAAAGCTCGTTGTAATCGGTGTAAACAGTCGCATTCGGGAAATAGTTATCCTTAAGAAACTGCGCGCGCTCCTCAATAATATCGCAGACCGCCGCAACCTCAACGCGTTCATCGTTGATGTATTCCTCAAGATGCGCACCCTTGCATATACCGCCGTTGCCTATAATGCCGACTTTCCATTTTGCCATAATTATATCCTCCGTTTTAAATTATTTTCTTTTCGCAATATCGGCTTTGCGGGCTGCCGCCGCACGCTCATCCTCAAGGCGTTTGCGCTCGCGTGCTTCTTCAAGCCTTGCGCTTATTTCACCGTAATCTGCGGTGAAGCCGTCAATACCGTCATACCCTGCTGCAAGCACCGTGTGGCGCTTAAAGAACAGGTACGGCTTCATAACATTGCCGTAGAGCCTGCGCTCCCTGTTGCCGTTCTTTTCGGCGGCGCGTTTTGCGGCACGCTGTTCCTTTGTTTCCTCGGGCATATCGAAAATCGCTTCAAATGCGGCGGAATCAAAAGCCTTTACGCCGTCGGGGTAATGCTTTGCAACGGATTTTGCAGATTTACTTATCGCCTTTGCATTTCTTATTGCATCGGCGCGCAGATTTTTTTCTTCCTTATTTGCGCCCTGCGGCAGAGCGAGTGCGGCATTTAATGTATCTGCGCCGTAATCAAAGAATGCGCTTTCGCCGTAATCGGCGGTATGTTCGCACAAAGCCCTGAAAGCTTTGCCGAATTCGGTGGTGTATCTTTCAAGCTCGGCTTTAACGAGTGCGGCAATTTCCACTTCCTCGTTAAAATCCTTAACCTGTCTGTTCGTTTCCCTCACGGTCTTTTTGTCGGCATCGTCTTTACCGAGTTTTTCTTTCTTTGCGGCACCGTCATATTTGTGCATGGCATTTACCGCCTCGCAGGCTTCGCAGTAAAGGTCATCGGCGGCAACGCCCTCGTTGCTGTCCTCTACGGCACTTCTTATTCTTATAATTCTTATAACCGCTTTCTGCTGCGCATCCGAAAGGTCGTAGAAAATCCACGGGAATACATCTATAACCGCGCCCACAAGCGAAACTTTAAGAAGATTGTCAAGCAGCTTGTAAAGCACATTGTTTTTATTGTAAACGCCGTTGTCGTCATACACCGCAAGCACCGAGTAATCGGTACCGTCAAAGCCGTTTTTCTTATAAATATACGGCACAAACAGATTCGTAACCGCGCCGACTGCGCCGCCCACATAGGTTTCAACCACGCCGAACGCGCCGTCGATTCGCTCGCCGCTTATATACTGCTGGTAGTCGCGTATATCCGATTCTATCGAGCGGTCAATGACCTCGGAGGTCTCCCAGAATCTGTTAAGGAAATAGAACACGCCTATAAATATTAAATTCTTTTTATATGTAAGCGCAAGACCGAGCGTTATGAACACCTGCGAAATGTTCTTAACGAGCTTGAAGCCGCGCTTGCCGAGCTTGTCGATAAGCCACGGGGAGAAAAGCATCGCCCACATCGAAGAATTGTATGAAACGGTGTCCATAATGCCGTACATCGTCATGGAGCCGACCTTGCCGTAGTAGAACAGCCACTGCATAAGAACATTCTTGCAGTCCTCCATAAAGTTGTTCCAGCTGTCGGTGCACTTTATCCAGAACAGTTTGTTGTGCGCAACGGCACGCAGAGCCTCGCCGAAGCCTACGCCCGTAACCTGCGAGCGCGGCTGCACGATTCTTTCGTTTACGCCGAAGTATGCGGTCATGCTCAAAGCAACGCCCACAACTATGAACACGGGGTAAATCATTCTGTATGTGTTGATGTTGTAGAGGTCACCGTTTGCGAGCTTATCGCTCATAATGGGTATGATAAGCCCCGTAAGGCTCGGCGCAAAGTTATGCACAAGGCTCGAAACCATCATAATGCGCACGCGCTCTTTGGAATTGGGGGATATCACATACACGAGGTTGCTTACGCCCGTGTTGTACCAGCCCTGCACATAGCCCTGAATCTGCCCTATGAGAAAAAGCGAAACCACCATCGGGATATACCCGAGCTTTTCATACGGAAAAAACAGCGCCATAAGTGACAGTATGCCCGCGGGCACGCCGAGCTTTACATAGACCTTGTATTTGCCCACTCTGCTGCGCAGGTTATCTATGATATACGCGTTAAGCGGAGCAAGCGCATAGCCTATGGCGGTGCAGATATAGCCCACTATGAGCAAATCGCGGTGAGTCATATGCAAGGTCATAGCGGTAAACGCATCGTTCACGCCGAAGCCTATGCCGAACACGGTCGCAAGGCGCATACCGAGCCAGCCGAGCGAAAGCATAAGGTATTCCTTATACGCCACATAGTCGCCCTTTGCGGGGATACGCCAGCACGCCTTGACCTCGCGCAGAATATCAAGACCTTTGTTTACAAGAGTCATATTTACGCCTCCTCAAAAACGAGTGTGGTTACCGAACGCGGTGTAATATTTACACTGCCGCTGATTTCGCGGTAAGCGAGTGAATTTTCGCCGTCGGTAACATACGCGGCGCCGCTTTCGGCAATACCCGAAAAATCAAGCGGATGCGCGTTTTCCGTTTCATTTATAACGATAACGGTGATTTTGCCGTCTTTTTTATAGCCGATGGTAAGCAAATCGCCGTCGGTGCAGAGTGTTTCGATTCTCACCGCACCGCGCTCGACGAATTTTGAAAAATTGCCGAATGCGTAATAGCGCTTTGTGACCTCGTAGGATTCATCGGGATTTATGTAAATAAGCCCGTCGCAGTAGTCAACATCGCTCACTGCAATCCAATGCTGCCACGAAACCGCGTTAAGCACCGTAAGATCCTCATACATAACACGCGCCTGCACAAGCGCGGAATTCATTGAACTGTCCCTGCCGCCCTGCATATGAGTCCACTCGCTTACACGCACCTTGTCGCCGGGAAAATGCTTGTCAAGGTACCTGCGCCAGCGTTTCATAAAAGCAATTCTGTCATTAAACGGCTTCGGGAACGGCAGCGGCAGAAAATATGAGTGAACATCCACACCGTCACTGTGGCGGCGGATTTTTTCGTCGCCGAGCATAATGCGCGTATAGGTCTTGTTGAACCAGCGCAAATCGCCGTTTTCGGCACCCGAAATAAGCACCCTGCCGCGCAGAATATCGCTTTTTTCTATTTCATCGGAAAGCGCGCGCATAACCGCGCGCACGCCCCACGGTCTGTAATGGCAGCCCTCCTGCCCGTTTTTTTCGGTCCACACCCACACGGGCTCATTCACGGGCGAAACGGAGGAAACCGGCACACCCTCATTCACAAAATGCTCCGCGACCTTTGCGCAGTACGCGGCGAATTTTTTACTGTCGCGCAGTCTGAGGTTTGTGCGCCACGGTTTATCGAGGCAGGATTTGTGATTTTTAGTGTATATCTCGGGCGGTGAGTTTACAAATAATATAACATCCTCGCAGCCGCACTCAACGGCTTTTTTCATCATATACACGGCGTTTTTGTCGCGCGTGAAATCATAAGTGCCGTCGTTTTTCAAAAAGCATTCAGCCATACGGTTTTCGTTATTGAATTTTGAGGAAAGGCTGTTTTTGGAGCCGCCGCCCATATTGTAGCGGTAGCACGAAATGCCTATGCCGTCGGTTTTACTGAAAAGCAGACGGGCGATTTCATCGCGCGCGGTTTCGTAACCGCCCACATCCTGCGCCCACCACGCGCCGCTTGCACCGAAATTTTCAACGGTCTGATAAGTTTTTGCACCGATTTTCAAGGTTTGCACACAAACCACCTCTTTTATGCAAATATACCATATACAATATAGATTGTAAATAAAATAATTCTTAATTCCCGCATTGGATTTTTGAATCGGAATAAAAAATAACGGTGGAAAAATCCCGCAATGCGTGGTATTATATATTCATAATCCATATTTTCGGGAGAGATACTATGAAAATCGGTGATATTTATAAAAACAGCAGCAAAACGGTACTGTCGTTCGAGGTTTTTCCGCCCAAAAAGACCGACGGTATAGAAACAGTTTACAAAACTCTTGATGAATTAAAGGCGCTTTCGCCCGAATATATAAGCGTAACCTACGGCGCAGGCGGCTCCTCGGCAAGCGAGCTTACAGCGAATATTGCTTCATATATAAAAAATGAGTGCGGCATTGAATCAATGGCGCACCTGACCTGCGTAAACAGCACAAAGGAAGATGTGCTTGCCACGCTTAAACTGCTTAAAGAAAATAATATTGAAAATATACTCGCACTGCGCGGCGACAAAACTCCCGATATGGAGCCGAAAACCGATTTCACCTATGCGAGCGACCTTGTAAAATTCATTAAGGCAAACGGCGATTTCGGCGTTTCTGGCGCCTGCTACCCCGAAACACACTTTGAAGCACCCGATGCCGCCACCGATATACGCAACCTCAAATATAAAGTCGATCAGGGCGTGCAGAGCCTTGTTTCGCAGCTGTTTTTCGATAACAGCGTATTCTACGCATTCCTCGAAAAATGCCGCATAGCCGATATAACCGTGCCCGTCACCCCGGGCATAATGCCCGTTACCAACAAAAAGCAGATAGAGCGTATGGTAACGCTCTGCGGCGCCACCATGACACCCGAGCTTGTGAAAATGCTGCAAAAGTACGAGGCTGACCCCGACGGACTTTACAGCGCGGGCATTGAGTTCGCGGCTAATCAGATACGCGACCTTATTGCGCAGGGCGTTGACGGCGTGCATATTTACACAATGAATAACCCGAAAATCGCAAAAGCAATCGCAGAGGCGATAAAGTGAGTTTTCTTAATTATCAATATCGTATCTCAAAAATATCGAATTATCCATCGGGCTGTTGTTGTAGCAGGGTATTTCGTAAAAGCCCATACTTTTGTAAAGCCTGATTGCATTTTCAAGGAAAGGCAGTGTATCCAACAGCATAACCGAGTAGCCGATTTCGCGTGAATCGGCTATTATTTTTTCAACGAGCCTGCGCGCTATTCCCCTGCCGCGGAATTCCGGGTAAACATAAAGGCGCTTCATTTCGCAGGTTTTGTCATCGAGCTTTCTTAAAGCTATGCTGCCTGCAAGCTCGCCGTCGCAATACGCAAGGTAGAGCCTGCCATACGGCTCGCCGTACTTATTTTCGAGGTGCCTGAGCTCCTCGTCGTAATTCTGTATTTCGAGGTATTCTTTGAATTTCGGGTCGCCCGCAACAAGCATATCGGTGTACTCCCTGAAAAGCCTGCCGACTTCTTCGGTGCGGTCATACGCCTTTACAAATTCAAGCTTCATCAGTATCCCTCTGTTTCTTTTTGGAAATTGCCGATGCCGTAAATATTACACCCGCAAGTGCCGCAAATGCGACCGGCAGGCAAATTGCCGCGCTTTCGGTAACGCCTGCAAGCACATACACAAGTGCGGATATAATAAGCACCACCATTGCATACGGCAGTTGTGTAGAAACGTGCGCTATATGGTCGCACCGTGCCGCTGTCGAGGACATAATGTTTGTATCGGAAATCGGTGAGCAGTGGTCGCCGCAGACCGCGCCCGCAAGGCACGCGGAAACGGAAATCACCATCATCTGTTCCTCAAGACCGATGCCCGAAACTATGGGCAGCAGTATACCCATTGTACCCCACGATGTACCCGTTGCAAATGCAAGGCACACCGAAACTATAAACACTATTGCGGGAAGCAGGAAATGGAAATTGCCTGCACCGCCTGCAAATATGCCGGCAACATATTCGTTTACGCCGAGCAGGACGGTTATTTCCGAAAGGCTCCACGCGAATATAAGTATAAGAAGCGCCGGTACCATGGATTTGAAGCCCGTAGCTATGGAGTCCATAATATCCTTAAAGGTCATAAGACCGCGCGCATAGTAATAAATTGCGGAAAAGCCGAGTGTGACGAGCGCGCCCATACACAGACCGAGCGAGGCATCGCAGTTTGCGAATGCGCTGATAAGGTCAACTCCGCCGAAAAAGCCGCCGGTGTAAAGCATATATGAAACACAGGTGACTATAAGCATCGCAACCGGGAAAATCAGGTCAATAACCCTGCCTCTGCCGTTGTCGGCTTCGGCATCGTCCTCGGCTTTGACCTCGCCCACGGTGAAAAGGTCGCCCTTTAAGGCGTTGCGCTCGTGAACGCGCATGGGGCCGTAATCGAACTGCAAAACCGAAAGAATTACCACCATACCGAGTGTGAGCAGCGAGTAGAAATTAAAAGGTATCGCCTTTAAGAAAAGCTCCACGCCGTTTACGCCCTCAACATTCCCCGAAACCGCTGCCGCCCACGAGGATATGGGCATAATCATACACATCGGCGCGGCGGTGGCATCTATAATATACGAAAGCTTTGCGCGTGAGATTTTGTTGCGGTCGGTTACGGGGCGCATAACATTGCCGACGGTGAGTGTGTTGAAATAATCGTCAACACTGAGCACCACGCCGAGCGCAAAGGTCGAAAGCATTGCCGCGCGGCGCGATTTTATGTGCTTTACAGCCCACCTGCCGTAAGCGGCGGTGCCGCCCGAACGCCCCAGAAGCACCACGAGTATGCCGAGCGTAACAAGAAATGTGAGAATACCGATGTTGCCCGTGCTTGAAAGGCTGGGTATGATGCCTTTTGTAAAAACTGCTTCAAGAGTATCTATGGTGTTGAACTTTGAAAGCAGCAGAGCGCCCGCCACAATGCCGAGAAACAGCGAAGAATAAACCTCTTTGGTGATGAGCGCAAGCACGATTGCGGCAATCGGCGGCAGAATCGACCACGCCGTACCCACGAACTCGAATCCGTCAAGCAGATGCCCGTAAACGAGCATACAAAGTATGCCTGCCGCAAGCAAAAGACCGATAACGATTGCAATAACTCTTTTCATTCTGTTAACCTCCCGAAAAATCAAGCATAAGATCCTCCGAAAGCTAACAAAACGGAGAACCCGAAATTATTCGGCAGTTCTCCGTAGTGCTGCCGCAAACGCGGCAAAATAAAAACGGAGCACGCCACTATGGCAGTACTCCGTAAACACCTACGACAGTGGTACGCATATTCTGCGTATCACCAGCATAACCAACCCGTACCTGCGGCTACACTTCGGCGGTTACCCTCCCATACATTCTACGCGGCACGGCGTTACAAGAATGCGGAATGATGAATCGCACCTCTGTCAACAGAATTATTTTAACAAAAACGCACGGCTTTGTCAAGAAAATCGCGTCAAATGCTGCGAATGCTGCCGAAAGACATCTCTTTCTTCTCGCCGGTATTCTGCACTTCTTCAATGTTTTTTTCGACTTCGTCATTCTGCATTACCGGCTCGGTATTTTCTGCGGCGGGTTTTTTAAGGCTTATTTTCTTCTCATTTATTACGGCATCGCAGAGCTTATCAAGCTCCTCGTCAAACCGTTCTTTGTTGGGACTTTCATAACCGTTTACATAAAGGGTCAGCGTGTGCGCCGTAATATCGAACTTTTCGGTCATGGCTTTAAACACCTTGTTATCCGAAAATGCTCTGCCGGTCGCGGCAATATCTTCCGGAGTCATGGCGCACTCCCGAATATAATCGCCTTTTTCAAGCCGCCTTTCAACAACTCTTGAGAACACGAGAATGCCCAAATTCATTTTCAGCATATTTGTATTGTCGGCAATTTCCATTTTATCGTTGCGGATGGCATTAGCGTATGCCGCATCCTCTTGCTCATAAATCTGCGTAAGCGATTTATATGCAATATCGCGCGCCTTCGCCGTTTTTTCTCTCGCGGCGGCTATCGCTTCTTTCTTTTCATCGGGCGTCATCGCCAGATTTTTGCGGTTTATTTTGCCGTCTGCATTAAGAGTGCCGTTGGCATTGTAAAGCTCCGGGTGCATTATTGCCGATGAAAGCGCATTGACCGTTGCATTATTGTAAGCTGTCTGCGCATCCTGCGGCATAATATCCTCGTTAACACGCGGTTGGCTTTTGTTGTATCTGTCAACATCATCCGCAAGATTTGACTTTGAATACGAAACTGCGGCGGTAAGCCTTTCCTGATTTTTGAATATTGCAAGCCTGCGTTCAGGGTCACTGACATTCGCAAAAGCAGTTTTGTCGGTATTTATGAGTTTCTTCTTTACAGCGTCAAGCGTTCTGTTGTACTTTTCGACCGCAGCCTTTGCCGTATCGCTGCGCTGCTGCCATTCACCAAGCTCGCTCCGGTACCTTTTGTAGTTATCGAAATCCCCCGTGGCAAATCCGAATGATATAAACCTTTTAAACCACGAAAAAACACCGGGCTTTGCTACCTCCTTGGGCTTGCTTTCCTCTATTTCGCCGCTGGTGTACTGCCTTTTGAGTTCCTCATCTTCGGGGGTAAGGTCATTTATACCCTCTATATTTTCCTTTGCCCATCTTATTGCGGCATTGTCGACCTCCATACCGCGTATATAATCGGCAGAATACTTACCCCTTTTGCTTTCGATGTCGATTTCGCCCTTGAGCACAAGCGTCATCAGACCGTCGGGGTTATAGGTGCGCTGTATATCATCGCTTATTCTGAACGGCGCCATAGCCTCGTCAAGCCGCGGTCCGCTGCAAAGCGTTTCATCATCGGCAACATAAAGTGAAAAACTGTTCTGCATAATGTTGCCGTTATTATCCAGCACAATAAGATTGCCGTTGTGAGCATCGTTGTAGATACGCTCTATCTGGTCATAATCCCCATCCTTTTCGGGATCGAATGCCTCCTGGTTTGCGACCATCCATTCATTGCGCTTCTCAAAGAGCTTTGCCGCCGTTGCGTTTGCTATGGCGGTGTAATCGGGCTCGTCCCCCTGCGGCTCGCCGCCCTGCTCCAACCCCTTGGTGTTGAGCACCGCAAGGTCATACATCTCTTTGGCACTCGGGTCAGCAGGCTCGGGCACTGCATAAACACCGTCGTTCTGCCGCATAAACGCGTGAGACAAATTGTGTTTACCGTTTAACGGGTCGACAGTAACGCAGGTTGCAATACGCAAAGCATCATTCTTTTTTTCAATATCAATATTATATTTTTCTTTTAAATCCGCTTTAAAGCCTCTGTACCAATTTAATACTTTATTTTTCGGCGGTCTCGGCATAACAGTCACCTTCCAATTCACAATACACAGAAAATATAGCATATTTTTTTGCCGGTTACAACCTTAACACCTTTACATACCGCAAAAAATTTCACAACAACGCAAAAACAAAAACATTTTTTCCGAAAACCCGAAAAAATCTATTGACACATATCAACATTTGTGATATATTATTCAAGCACTCGCTGGTGTAGCTCAGTTGGTAGAGCAGCTGATTTGTAATCAGCAGGTCGGGGGTTCGAGTCCGCCCACCAGCTCCATAGTTGGTGACTCAACCACCTAATTGAATATGGGGAAGTTCCCGAGCGGCCAAAGGGGGCAGACTGTAAATCTGTTGTCGACGACTTCAGTGGTTCGAATCCACTCTTCCCCACCAAAGAAGCTTACTTGAAAAAGTAAGCTTCTTTTTTTATATAAGGTAATAAATATAAAGTGGATTCGAACCACCCTCGCGCGAAGCGCG